>DATDOR010000731.1:0-4411 GCA_035293165.1 Anaerolineales bacterium
AATACTTCCAGCAAGGGGCTCACACAGCCTCCCTGGGGGACTTGGAATGGCCGTCCCGCTCCAGCCACCGCGCGACGTGCGCAGTCACGCGCTCCCACTCGGCTTCACCCATCGAGCGCGGGTCGATCACCAGATGGCGCGGATAGCGCCGATCCGGACCGAGTTGCAGGGGGAACAGCTCGAGCGCGGCGTTGCGGAGCTTCGCATAGCGGTCCAGGTAGTCCGTGGAAATGAGTTCGTCACGACGGGCGAAGATCGCCAGCGCCCGCCCGGCAACCGCCGCGGGAGCCTCTCCGTTCCGGGGCACCCACTTCTGGAACCGGCCGCTCAGGTCCCGCAGCGCGGCGACGACGAACCGGACGAGACCCCCGAACCAAACGAAACAGACAATTAACGATTACTTCCTGATCATCTCCGCTGTTTTCTGCTCTCCCAACACCCGCATCGGCGAAGTGATTTCTGATTTTTTTCGGATCATTTCCACTCTGGACTGAGTAGTTACGGGAAAAGGTTGCTAAAGAAAGGTTTCAACCTCAGATGAATCCTTCAACTTCTTGAAGATCGCTTCTGCTTCCGAAAGATGCTGTCGCTGCACCGGATCATCCTCCGGTAGGTGTCGGGCGATTTCCAGGTGCGTAACCGCCATTTGATAAGGCATGTTAAGTTCCCGCGCGGCATCCAGACTCTTCTGCCAGGCTTTCATCGCCGCTCCGCGCTTGCCGGAAAGCCAGTGTCGGAGACCGTTCAAGCGTTCGAAGTAGGGTTTTCCGATGGGGAAGGTAAACGCGAACAACTGCAACGGGCGCATAGCCCTGGCGACATCTTTGGGGAGTCTGGCAATTTGCTCAGGGAAAAGGCCACATTGCTCTTTTGCTTCCATAATCCGTAAAAAAGCCTCCACCGCTCCCGCATACCCTTCGATGATGAAATGCGAATTGGGCAGCACCCCCGTCCCAGCTTTCAGAGATTTGTGAGCCAGACTATACGCCCTTTGCCAGTTCCCCTGCCGGGCGTGGACAGCACCGAGCAGTCCAAACGTGTAGATTTTTTGATTCGCATCGGCTAGCCCGGCCTGATTGACCAACTGTTCGACTTCCTCAAGATCAGCCATCGCGCGGTCTGTCTCCCCTAACCCAAGCCAGCACTCAGCCCTTCCCAAGATGGCATACCCCACAGCCTGAATGTCATCCCGCCGCCGCGCCATCGGCTCCATCTTATCTGCCCACTGGATTCCTTCCAGAAATTCCCCCTTGTGATATAGCGTCTCGATTAACAGAGTCGTATTTTGACCCTGACGGCGAAGATCACCCAATTGCGCGCTGACGCGTTCCCCCTCGAGGAGATACGCCTTTGACGCCTCCCAATCCCCAATCGAACCCGCATACAATCCCGAGGTCAACTGGACCCCAACCTGGGCAGAAAGCTGCCCGGAAGTGGCACAGGTCGCGAGGGCTTGCTTCAGAAAATATCGCGCCAGCCCGTGCAGGTTGAGAATACCCGAAATTGCCGTCATCGTACCATAACCGCGCGCCAGTTCCGTGGTAGCCCTATACGCCTCTCCCAGGTTCACCGAGTGCAGATCGAAATAAATGATTTTCAACGTTTCGTTCAGGTAATAATACAACTCCGCTATTCGCTCCAGGGCTTGCAGTTGATCCGGCACAATGCCTTGCAGGTCTTTTTTCTTGCCATGAAATTTGCCGGGATTCAGCCGGTGGCGAATCTGGCGGATGACTTCCCCCAATAATCGCATGGCCGCCTGACCATTCGTCTTAGGAATATACTCCCCAAGCATCGCTAACCCGGCTTCCAGATTTTCCCGCGCGTCGGTCAAATTTCCCAACCCAAGGTGCGCCTCCCCAATTTGCAACCGCCAGCGCGCACGGGTGACGGGATCAATCTCCTGTACACCTTTCGCGGCCAGGGATTGCGCCTCTTCAATAAAACGCAGGGTTTCCTGGTTTGCATAACTGCGAAGGGCCTGTTCCCCCGCTTTGGACAGGTAGAGAATCGCCTTGTCCACCACCTCCGCCCGGCTCCAATGATAGGCGAGCAAGGGATAGTATGGGGAAAGATTTTCAGCATATGTGGTCTCGTACCATTTCGCCACCGCCCGGTGCAAATCCCGGCGCTGGGCAAACAACATCATGTTATACGCCACTTCCCGGGTGATGATGTGCTTGAACATATACGCCAGATTGGGCGGAGGGGAGTCGAGAATCGTCAAGTCCCGGTTTTCCAGTTCACTGGCATATTCGGGAAGCAGGTCTTTTTGCTCTTCCGCGGGAAAGATCGCCTGAAGAATACGCACGGCAAATAGCCGCCCGATCACACTGGCCGCTTTGATTGCAAGCTGCTCTTCCGAAGACAACCGGTCAATCCGCCGGGTGATGACCCCTTCAATCGTCCGGGGGAAAGGAATAGCCGCGAGATCAACACCCGATGCCAACCGGCACTCCCCATTCCGGATTTCGATATACCCGGCATCGCGTAAGGCGTAGGCCAGTTCTTCGCTGAAAAAAGGGTGCCCCTCCGCGCGTTCCCGGATTAGACTGGACACTGCTCCCGGAAGGCTATGCACGCCCAAGCATTGGCGCACAAGCTGCTCCGCGTCCCCGGCGGGGAGGGGTTCCAACCGCAAAAAATCTTCGCCCGCGAGCGCTAACAACTGCTGGAAGACGGGGGGCATCTCTTCTCGGAACGGTCGGGTGACCAGCACCAACCATAACGGGCGCACCTGCTGGGCCACCGCTAACGCCAGCGACCACGAAGCCGAATCCAGCCAGTGGGCATCTTCCATGACCAGCAATTTGGGGGCCTGCGAGACAGAATTTTGCAGCACGCGGAGGAGCAGTTCGCGCGTTTTGTTGGCGCGGGTTTCCCCTTCCATTTCGGAAGTTAAGTCATTATCTGCCCAGCCGAGGGGCAAAACATCGTTGAGGAGGGGGGAGAGTTGTTTGAATTCCGGGTCGCTTTCGAGTTGCGTGAGGATGTATTGCCGTTGGGGTTCGTGAATCCTCCGGTGTTCGGTAATCTCCCCAGCCCGGTCCAGTCCGAACACCTGCCGGAACACCGGGCGCCATGCGTGGTATTTTGTTCCCTGCTCAATGGCATCACCCGCCCCGGCCAGGACAGCGATCCCCATTGCTTCCGCCTGCCGTAGCATGTCCTCCACCAGACGGGATTTGCCGATGCCCGCTTCCCCTGCCAGGATGATCACGCCACCTGTTCCCCCACGTTGTAACGTTTGCAACCGGCTGGCGATCCGTTCCCGCTCCACTTCCCGCCCGACGATTTGCGTAGGGGGACGCAAGGCATGTTCAGCGATGCCCAACGGTCGGTAAATGGGAACCGGTTCGGTTTTACCTTTTACGGTGATGGGAGGAAGAATCTCGAAGGCAATTTGGTCTTTCACCGCGTGGTAGGTTTCGGTGTTGCAGAGGATGTCGTTGGGCGCCGCGTTCTGGAGCGCCGCTTGCATGAGCCGGGCAGCGAGGTTGACGACATCGCCGGTCATGTTGTATTCCTGCCGAACTGATGAACCAACCGTGCCAACAAGCACCCGCCCGGAGGTGATACCAATGGCACTTCGCCAGCCGATCTCATCCAACGCGCTCCGCATGTCGAGCGCAGCACGGACCCCCCGCGCGGGGTCGTCTTCGTGCGAAAACGGCGGCAATCCCAAAACGGCGACAAACATCACCCCCTTATCATCCACGCCAATCGTGCTCACACTGCCTTCGTAACGATACAGCGCGGTTTGCAGCGTGCGTGTCACTTCCTGTGCCTGCTCGATTGGGACGCCTAATTTCATGTCAGGCAGGTTGAGGAAGATAATGGTGACGTTCCGCATTTCGGGCAGAAAGCCGGACTGCAACGCACTGATGCGGCTGAGCACCGCGCCAGGGATGTAGGCACGCAATCCGGCTTCCATTTCGGGTGTGAGGGGCGGCGCGGGACGTGTGAGTGGGGCGGCTACGCGCGGCGCGGCGTGCAGGCGATAGAATCCGGGTTCAAAAGCTTCGGCTTCGCACAGGTCGCCTATCAGTTCCCACGCGCTGGGGCCGAGGATGATTTCGCCAGGCTTGGCTTTGGTCTCTGCGCTGCCAACTTCGCTCATGGGCGGGCCAGCGATGAAGTATTCCCAGCGGTTGAACACGCCGCCGAGATGAATGGTGGCGACTTCACCCGCGCTGAGCGCGATTTTAAGGGCGAGATTGCCTTCTTCGGTGGCGTAGTTGTGGAGTTTTTCCTGGATGGCCTGGCTACAAGAGAGCGCCTGGTGGGCGAGCGAACGCATATCGGCTTCATCATCCCCTACCGGCCAGATCGCGAGCAGGCCGTCTCCCGTAAACTTGAAAATATCGCCCCCATACTCCCGGACCAGCCCGATCAGTTGGGCGAAATAATC
>DATDOR010000732.1:0-2176 GCA_035293165.1 Anaerolineales bacterium
AAACATACCAAACTCGCGCTCAACGATTTGCGCGCCGGGTTTGGCCTCCGTTGCTTTGACGGCAATGTCCACCATGCGGAAGACTTCGTTGCCGGGAGACATTTCCACATATAGGGACGCCATCCCTTCCGTGGGCAAGTCACCTTGTGTGACGGTTCCGACAAATGCAGCATACTGTGCCTGCATCCGGTCAAGGTAACAATAGCAGCGGAGAGAAAATTGGTCTGAGGGCATGAATACTCCTTGTACGTATTCCGTATTCCGTATTTCGTATTTGAGAAGTAATCGTTCACTTGGTGAGGGGATTACCCAAAAAAATGGTGTCCGCAGGGGGTGTACACCCCCTGCGGACACCATTTTTTTGGGTTCTTACCCCCTTCAAGGGGGGGAACTGAACGGTTACGTCTCATTATTCAATTCCATGAATGGATTTATCAATCAACTCCAAAATATCCAACACTTGCAATTGGTCATTCCCCGTGCTCTTTGCGCCATCTTCAAAACGGGATACCTCGAAAGGGCAGGCGACGGAGAGAACTTCGGCCTGATATTCGACGGCTTCGAGGACGCGGCGTTCGGAGAGGCGCATGGTGGTGTGCTGTTGGGTGAAGGAATCTAACCACATGCCACCCCCACCCCCACCGCAGCAGTAGCCGTTTTCCCGGTTGCGGCCCATTTCGACCAGTTCCACGCCAGGAATCGCACGGAGCAACTCGCGCGGAGCCTCGTATTCGCCGTTGTGCCGCCCCAAATAGCAGGGATCGTGGAAGGTGACGCGGGCGTTGACCTCATGTTTCATCAAGGCTTTCAGTTCATTCAGATAGCGGACGAGGAATTGGGTGTAATGCAGGATGGGGCGATCGAAGCCATATTTGGGGTATTGGTTTTTGAAGGCGTTGAATTCATGCGGGCCGGTGACAACCATCGTGTTCCACTCGTATTTGTTGAACGCGGCGATGTTATGTTCGGCCATCATCTCGAACAGGCCTTTTTCTCCCGCCAGCCGCATGGAGTCGGCGTCATCTTTTTCTTCTTTGCCCAGGATCGCGAAGTCCACACCCAGAGCGGAGAGGATGCGTGCCATTGCCCGGGCTGCGTCAATCCCGCGGGGGTGGTAGGAGGGATAGGAACCAACGTACCAGAGTACATCCACAGGACGGCCCAGGTCAGCAATGATGGGCACTTCCACTTCTATATCATTCGTCCAGGCCGCGCGCTTGCGCTGTGGTTGCCCCAACGGGTTACCGGTTTTGGCAGTGTCCTCGAATGCTTTCTGCAATTCAGCAGGGACACCCCCGTTTAGCACGGCTTGCTCCCGGACGGCGGGCATGATCTGGATCATGTCCACTTCTTTGGGGCAGACCCGCAAACAGTTCATACAAGTCGTGCAAAGCCAAAGATCATCGGAGGTGAATAAGTCAATTCCCAACTGCGTTTTGCGGTGGATTTTGCGGGGGGAGTAGTCGCCGACGATGTCCACCGGGCAGACGGCAGTGCATTTGGCGCAACCATAACACCAATTGAGCGATTCGCCGCCGGGCAGTTCGGCAACTTTCATCAAATTGTCGTAGTCGTAATCGAAGATCACCCGCTGGCCGAACATCCGGTTCCAGTGCCCGGAGATGTCCATGCCATCTACAACGAGATGTTCAACTTCTTTGACGGCTTCTTGAATGACTTTTTGTTCTTGGAGGGGTCGGGGCATAAAGGACTCCTGAGAGTTAAATTTCCATCTTCCATACACCTAACAACCGCCGGGCTAATTCCGGTAGTTGCGGGACAACCTGGTTGAATTCCTGGGTCATGCGTAGGCGAAGGGTGGTGTACATGTAGACGGCGTAAACGCCGACGAGAAATACGTCAATACCAAAAGGGCCTGCTCCAATGTTCGAGAATCCGGCCGCGTCGCCGGTAGCTTTGACGAAAGCTGTCGCCACGCCTAGCTTGAGATAGGTTTCGCCGACCGTTCTGCCATGCAAGTCCACATCTTCCATCGTGACGAGAGGCATTGCGCCGGTGCCTGCCTTCGGGTCCCAAATCCAGCGCGCCCAGAGCCAGTATTCGTTCGGGTGGGTGAAGTGGAGCAGTTCGCTTCCCAGGTCACAGAAGATGTTTTCTTCCAACGCGGCATCCTCGGCACTTTGTTTCGCGCGGGTGTCCGATGATTTTTTGGGAC
>DATDOR010000733.1:0-8235 GCA_035293165.1 Anaerolineales bacterium
CGCCAACCCCGCTCTGACTGTACCCCCCGCCGACCTGATGAAACGCGGTGGCGCATACTACTCTACCCTGGCGACCCAACTCCTCAACGCCCACTACAATGACCTCGGTGAAACGCATGTCGTCAACGTCCCGCACCGGGGCGCGGTGCCTGGCTGGCCTGCCGATTGGGTGCTCGAACTCCCGTGCCGGGTAGATCGCGCAGGGATGCACCCCCTCCCGGCGGAGCCGCTCCCTCCCGCCTGCTTCGGCCTGCTTTCCGCCGTCAAAGCCTACGAACTCCTCACTGTCGAGGCCGCCGTCCACGGCGACTACAACGCTGCCTATCAGGCTCTTCTCGTCCACCCCCTCGGCCCAAAAGCCGACAAAATCCTGGACGTCCTCGACGACCTGCTGGAAACGCACAAAGAACATCTCCCACAATTTTGGAAATGAAGTGTCAGGCGTCGGCTGAAATTATTCCCAACGTGACACCTGATACCTGACACCGGAAAACCTATGGATACAAACCCCTACCTCACAAAACTCGGTTTTTCCCTCACCGACCGCGTCGCCATCGTCCACGCCGACGACATTGGCATGTGCCAGGCGACGCTCCCTGCGATTTCTGACCTGCTGGGCTTCGGATTGGTCACCAGCGCGGCGGTCATGGTTCCGTGCCCCTGGTTCCAGGGCGCGGCCCAGTACGCCCGCGAACATCCCGGCGTGGACTTCGGTGTCCATCTGACCCTGAACAGCGAATGGGATACCTACCGCTGGGGGCCAGTCTCCACGCGGGACGCAGCCTCTGGTTTGCTGGATGGTGAAGGCTATTTTTTTGATAACACGGAAGCCACCCAGCAGGTTGCTGACCCAACAGCTGTCCGGCGGGAGCTGGATGCTCAACTGGCGATAGCGAAAGCGGCGGGGATTGACCCCACCCATGCGGACACACATATGTTTTGCGTTGCCCATCCTCAAATTTTCTCCCACTATGCCCAGGCAGCACTCGATGCCGGGACATTCCCACTGGCTTTTTTTCCTGGCAGTTTAGGCTGGTCGAAATTCTTCGGGGACATGGAACTCCCTGAAATTGCCCAGGTTGCCAACCAATTAGCTGAGATAGGTTCACCTATGATTGACGATGTCTATATGATGAACCTCGACACTCACGAAGACCGCCTGGAAGAAGCGAAACAAGCCTTTAGCAACCTGCAACCCGGCCTCACGCACTTCATCCTCCACCCGGCTATGGATACCCCCGAACTCCGCGCTATGGCCCCCGACTGGCGCTGCCGCGTCGCCGACTACGAGACGTTCATGAGCCAGGAACTAAAGGATTATGTGAAATATATCGGCGCGCAATTGATTGGGTATGGGGCGTTGTTGAAAGCGATGCGCGAGGCGTAGCGCGTATTTCGTATTCCGTATTTTGATTAGACTTAGCGCAATACGGAATACGAAGGGAGGTTTCCTCGATGAAATATTTTCTAGGCGTTGACATTGGCGCAACCAAAAGCCATGCGCTTATTGCGGACGAAACCGGACAGGCGGTGGGATTTGGCACTGCCGGGCCGGGCAACCATGAAGTGGTTGGCTATGATGGGTTAATCGCGGTTTTGAATGACACCACCCAACAAGCAGTGGACTGTGCCGGAATCATCCGCGCGGATATTGCTGGGGCGGGGTTCGGGGTCGCGGGATATGACTGGCCCAGTGAGCGAGAACCTACGCTCGAGGCTATTGTTACCCTCGGCATGAACTGCCCGGTCGAAGCGGTCAATGATACCGTCGTCGGTTTGCTGGCCGGGGTCAGCGAAGGTTGGGGCGTTGCTATCGTTGGCGGAACTGGTGAAAACTGCTGGGGTTGGGATCGGAACCGGCGCGTGGGGCGTGTGACCGGTAACGGGGGGTATTTGGGCGAGTACGGCGGATCAGGGACGGTTGTCATGCGCGCCCTTCATGCCGTTTCCAAGGCCTGGAGCTTGCGCGGGCCGCAAACGGCCCTCACCCAAACGTTCTGCCGAAAAACTGGCGCAAAAGACGCCTCCGATCTTTTGGAAGGGCTGGTTTTGGGCCGTTTTGAATTAGATGCCGGAGATTGCCCGCTGGTATTTCAAACGGCTCGTGCAAGGGATGAGGTCGCAAAAGGGGTAATCCGTTGGGCCGGGGAAGAACTGGCGAACCTGGCGATTGGCGTGATCCACCAGCTTGCTTTTGAGGACCAGGAATTTGAAATTGTCCTGATTGGCAGTTTGTTCGATGGAGGGGCATTACTGCTCAAACCGATGAAAAAAGCCATCCGTGAAGTAGCCCCTAATGCTCGATATGTGCGTCTTAAAGCGCCGCCTGTTGTTGGAGGAGTGTTGTTAGGAATGGAAATGGCTGGTGTGAATGGGTATGCGGTGAGAGATCGGATTGTACAAACGACCACTTCTCTAATTTCCAATCTCTAATCTCCAATCTCAATATGCTCCAAACCGCTGCTCCTCCTCGCCTTTCGCTTTGGCCTATCCGGTTCTATTACTTGTTTACGGGTATGAGCGGATTTTTGTTGCCTTTTCTGGGCCTGTTTTATGTGGATCGCGGCTTGAGTGGGACACAAATTGGATGGCTTGGGACGATCGGTTCGTTGACGGCTTTGCTGATTGCCCCGTTTTGGGGAAAGTGGAGTGATCGGATTGCACACCCGCGCGGGTTACTGCGTTTCAGCCTGATTGGTTCAGCAACGTTCTATCTGCTGATGAGCCAGCAACGTGATTTTATCCAGATTGCTCTAATTGTCCTTTTCCAGTCCTTGATCATTGCCGGTATGGAGCCGATTTCCGACTCGTTGGCGATGGGGTCGGTGCAGGAGGAAGAAAAAGCCGGGTTTGGCAGTATCCGAGTTTGGGGGTCGCTGGGATGGGCAATGGCAAGTTTTGTAAGCGGTTGGCTGATCGAGCGCATTGGGTTGATCGTGGCGTTTTTTGCCAATGCGGGAGGCGCTATTTTGAGTGTGATGACCCTGTCTTTCATCCCAATGAAAGCGAAAAAAGTACAAACCAACCAGGAACGCCCGCACACGCGAGGATTGATCCGGTATTTCCAAAAAGACCGTGCGATGGTTGGGCTGGCAATAGCCTTGTCGTTGCTTTGGGTGACACGGATGGGCGTTTTCCAATTTGAGCCTATCTATATGCAGCAGTTGGGTGCAGGCGAAACACTGATCGGCCTGACCTCGACATTAGGCGCAATGCCAGAATTGTTCGGGATGTTGTGGGCTGACCGGTTGGTGCGCCTGCACGGGTCCCAGTGCGTTCTAAAATGGGGCATCTTGCTCTTTGCAGGAACAGCCGCCGGAGTGGCTTTACTCCCCACCATCCTGACGATCATCACCATGCGTTCAGTTTCCGGTATCGCATTTAGCTTTTATTGGGTCGCTTTGATCGTCTTTATCAATGAACGCTCTCCCCTCGATCAAACCGCGACGACGATGGCCCTCTACCTCGTTACACTCCGCGAACTGGTGTCCATCGTGGGCGCACCCCTGAGTGGGATGGTGTTCGATTTCCTGGGCACATACTGGCTTTATCCGATTTCTGTTGCCGGAACACTCATGAGTTGGCTCATTTTGCGTATGTCGGTAACCGGAAAGCGAAGCCTGTTTTCAACGAATTCTTTGGAGGTACAAAATTATGAGTAACCTTGCTCTCTTGGGTGGTACACCCACCCGCACGGAACCTTACCCCGACTGGCCTGTTCACGATGGCCGGGACATCGAGGCAGTCACCCGTGTAATCAAGTCTGGGCGGTGGGGTGGCTATCCCTACCCCGGCCCGGAAACGGTCGCGTTTCTCAAACGATTTGCCGAAATGCAAGGGGGAGGCTACCCGGTCGCGATGGCGAATGGCACGGTCACGATGGAAGTGGCTCTTCGAGCTAGTGATATTGGCTGGGGTGACGAAGTGATTGTCCCCGCATACACCTTCCAGGCTACTGCGGCCGCGCCGATGGCTGCAGGGGCGCTGCCTGTCATCGCCGATATTGACCCGGGAACCTACTGCCTCGACCCAAAAGCGGTTGAAGCGGCGATCACCGAACGCACCCGCGCGGTCATCCCCGTCCATCTGGGCGCGCAGATGGTGGATATGGATGCGATCATGACCCTGGCTGAAAAATATAACCTGATCGTGATCGAAGACTGCGCCCACGCACACGGCGGAAAATGGCGCGGGCAGGGCGCGGGGACGATTGGGCACTTCGGCTCGTTCAGTCTGCAATCATCGAAGATTCTCACGTCTGGGGAGGGTGGTGTGCTGCTTTGCCGGACGCCGGAACTAGCAGCTGCTGCAGCCAGCATCATCAACTGCGGGAGGTCGCACGCACCTGGCGGAGGGGCGGAAGAAGGCGAGAACTTCCATATGGGCGCAAACTACCGGATGTCAGAACTCCATGCCGCACTGGCAAGTGTGGGAGTGGAGCGGTTCCCGGAACAGGCGAAGGAACGGGAGCGGATGCTGGCGTACATGGAAGAAAGCCTGAGCGAAGTCCCTGGTGTCCGGCTTTTGCGTCGCGACGAACGGCACACGACCCGATCGTTTTACCGGTTCATCTTCGCCGTCGAACCTGAAACATTTGGTGCAGAACACGATGAAGTGTGTGCTGCGCTCGACGCCGAGGGCATTCCCTGCTGGAATGGGTATCAGGCAATGCACCATTACGAGTTGTTCCAGCCCAAACTGTCCAAACTGGCCGTCCCCAGTGCGTTTCCTGAGCGGTTTAACTTCGAGGACAGGATATTACCCGAAGCCGAACGCGCCTGTGAACACGAGGCGGTATGGATGGATGAAGCGGTGTTTCGCGCGGGGCCAAAGGGGGTGGATGATGCGGTCGCTGCACTCAAAAAAATTCAGGTGAACGCGGCAGAATTGAAGGCTGCGGCGGATTCGTGGAGGGCAGGTCAAAAATGAAAGTTTGTATTGTTGGCGGTACAGGCAATATCAGCACGAGCATTGTGCGCGTGCTGTTTGGGCAGGGGCATGAGGTCACGATCTTTAATCGGGGTAAGCACCGCCCCCCGCCCGAGGGCGTGCGTCTGATTCAGGGTGACCGGCACGACCGGGATGGGTTTGAAGCCCGGATGCAAAAGGAGTCGTTCGACGCGGCGATTGATATGATCTGTTTCACCCCGGAAGACGCTCGGAGCAGTGTGCGGGCGTTTCGCGAGGTCGGGCAGTTTGTGATGTGTTCAACGGTTTGCACGTATGGCATTCAGTCTGACTGGTTTCCGGTGACGGAGGATCATCCCCTGCGCCCGATTACGGGATATGCGCGGGACAAGGCTGCCGCGGACGCCGTATTTTTGGAAGCATATTACCGCGAGGGGTTCCCGGTCACGATCATCAAACCTTCGACGACGTATGGCCCCCAACAGGGGATGACTCGGCAGATCGCGTGGGATTTTTCCTGGATCGATCGGATTCGCAAGGGCAAGCCGATTGTCGTATGCGGGGATGGGAACGCCCTCCACCAACATCTTCACGCAGACGACGCGGCGCTGGCATTTACCGGGGTGTTGGGCAAAAGCCATACGCTTGGGCAGACGTACAACATGGTCAGGCGCGGGTTCATTACCTGGGCGGATTATCACCGGACGGCGATGAAGGTGTTGGGCCGCGAAGTGGAACTGGTCGGCATCCCGTTTGAAGATTTGAAGCGCATGAACGTGCCGGATTTTGGCATTTGTGAGGAGATTTTTGCTCACCACGTCTATTACGGCGCGAAAAAACTTTTCCGGGATGTGCCGGAGTTTCAGCCGGAAATCTCGCTGGAGGAAGGCATGGCGCAGGTGATTGAGGTGATGGATCGCGAGGGCCGGATTCCTAACTCGGATGAACTGACCTGGGAAGACCGATTGGTGGAAGCGCAGCGTTTTGTCCGGGAGCCTTTTTAAACACAAAGACACAGATATTTACAAGTGAGATCAAAATGGAAAACAATCCCTTTGCGCCTCCCAACATCCTGGATGCCAAACGCATCCTGGCTATTCAACCCCATTACGATGATAACGACATCTTCGCGGGTGGCACGCTCGCCACGCTGGCCGAACGCGGTGCGGAACTCCATTACCTGACCGTGACCGATGACCTGGTCGGGGTAGTGGACGCGTCCTGGTCGAAGGAAGAGGCCACTGCCCGCCTGCGGGATGATCAACGCCGGGCGGGAGAAATCGTCGGGGTGCGTGGGCAGTATTGGCTAGGCTATCCTGACGCGGGGAAGTACGATTATTTCGACGTGCGGCGGGACATCATCCAGCACATCCGGCTTGTGCGCCCGGATTTCATCCTCACCGTGGATCCCTGGATGCCTTATGAAGCCCACAATGATCACATCCTGACTGGTCGCACGACAGCGGAAGCGGCGATCTTGTTCGGCTTGACCCGCCTCCCAACCGACCCGGAGATTGACGCGTCCTACGATGCTGACCCGTTCGATCTGGTGGGGGTTGGGTTTTACGCGACAGCGAACCCGAATGTGATTTTTGACATCAGCGCGGTGCAAGAGAAGAAGCACCGCGCGATGTCCCAGTATCATGCCCAGTTTTCGGATGGAGACATGGCAAGTCACCTTCAATTTTTGGCTTATCAGGAACAGAAATATGCCAGAGACAAGCCTTTCGCAGCCGGTGAACCCCTAAAAGTGCTGCGAACTCTGCACCTGCATGGATTCCAGGAGGCGGTTTATACTTGAGATAACCCCGAAGACTCAGGAGAACTCTTATGCAATACAACTTCGATCAAGTGATTAGCCGCACTGGGACGGACTGCATCAAATGGGATTTTTATGGTCATGGAAGCGTTCCCGTCGAATGGAACGGGTGCGAGGGTGAGAATCGCACGCTTCCCCTTTGGGTGGCGGATATGGACTTTCCCAGCCCGAAACCTGTGATTGACGCGCTGGTGAAGCGCGCCCAACATGGCTTTTTCGGATATACCGGCCTGACGAAAGATTATTACGAAGCGGTGATCCAATGGATGAAGAAGCGGCACGGATGGGAGATCGAACAGGAGTGGATTGTGAATACCCCCGGCGTAGTGAATGGGCTTCACCAAATCGTGCAGACGTTTGTCAAACCGGGGGAGAAGGTGCTTGTCCAGCCACCTGTTTACCATCCGTTTTATCACGCCATCGAAAATAACGATGCCGTCATCGCCCGCAACCCGTTGCTTTACAACGACGGGCGTTACGAGATGGATTTTGACGATCTGGCCGCGAAGGCTGCCGACCCGGACGTGAAAATGCTGATTCTTTGCCATCCGCACAACCCCATTGGGCGGGTGTGGACGCCGGATGAACTCCATCGCCTGGGAGAGATTTGCCTGGAAAATGGCGTGCTAGTGGTCTCTGATGAGATCCACGGGGATTTGATCTTTTCGGGGAACCGGTTCACCCCCTACGGGATGCTGGACGCGGACCTGGCGCAAAATGCCATCATTTGTACCGCGCCGAGTAAAACGTTCAACCTGCCAGGGTTGAAGATGTCCAACATCATCATCACCAATGCGGATTTGCGCGAACCGTTCAAACAAACCCTGACCCGTTCAGGCATCTACGGTGCGAACGCGTTTGGCGTCGTCGCGGTGAAAGCGGCCTATCGGGAGGGGGGGGATTGGCTGGCGCAGGTGTGGGCGTATATTGAGGCGAATTTCTGGTTTTTGGTGAATTATCTGCACAAAAACTTACCGGAGATCAAACCCGTGCCGCTGGAAGGAACTTACTTGGTGTGGCTGGATTGCCGGGCGTTGGAGATGGAGGAGGAGTCGCTTAACCGATTGCTGTTGGAGGAGGCAAAGGTATACCTCGATGAAGGGACGGTTTTTGGCCCAGAAGGATCAGGGTTCTTGCGGGTGAATATTGCCTGTCCGCGCTCGATCCTGGCGGAGGCATTGGAGCGGATGAAGGGGGTTTTGGGTTAATTGGTGAAGCGGAGTATCCAGGGAGGCATTCCGTCACAAGAGCGATGGAACGTGATAACGAAAAAAAGAGACTTACGCGGTTTATCCAACCGCGGAAGTCTTTTGTTTATGGGGATGCAGGGTTGTTTACCTGTGCATTTTCCGTGCAGCGATAAAGGACAGGCCGTTCATCGTCAGTGCTTCAGCCGTGTGATTGGCTGCGTTCACTTTGTCCAGAAAATTGATCCGCATCGCGTCCCAATCTCCTGTATCAATGATCTCCTGCTTATCGCGGAAATAATCGAGGATATCCGATGGGTG
>DATDOR010000734.1:0-3586 GCA_035293165.1 Anaerolineales bacterium
CTTTCAAACTTCAGGCACGCCGCCTTGTTCTCCATCCGTTAGTCGTCCGTATAAGCAAAGACCTCCCGGACTTCGCCGCCCAGAAACCGAACCATGTCAATGATGTGGTTCCAGGAACCGAGAGCGGTGCGGGCTTGAATTTGCCGGAACGGGCCCAACTGACCGCTCTGAATGACTTCCTTTACCCGCCGCACATTGGGGGCGGCATGAAGGCAAAAGCAGATACCGAACTGCACATCATGCCGCTGCCACTCGTCGATCATTTCCTGCGCAACTGGCACGTCTGACAGCCGGATTTTGTACTGTCCTTCGGCCCCTGCCAGGGGTTTTTCAGTGAACAGATGCTTACCGCGCTTCAAACACTTCATGACCAGTTCATAACGAAACTGCTCGCCGACGGGAATATCCACAATGTCGATCTCTTCCCGGTCAAGCATCTCGTCCGCGCTGGTGTAGGCTGGCACGCCATACAGATCGGCACCTGCCCTGGCCCGTTCTTCGACGATATCACAGACCGCCACAATCCGGCAATCGGGAAGCTTGGCAAACGCCGGCGCATGATGGTGAGCGCCTTGATGACGATAACCCAGAATAGCCACTTTGAACATCGGAACACTCCTTGGAGACAATTTTCTTTGGCAGTTTTGTTGGTAACCCAAGTTGCCACTTATCTCCATTTCGTTTTGACAGCATGGAAGGAAAGGAAGAAAGGAAAGGAAAACAAGTGTGAGATTTGCCTTCTTCCTTTCCATCCGTTATGAGACCCAGCGCTCCATCATTTACGATAATTCGCAAATCGGGTTACCTAATTTCCCAATAATATGTTATAATTTTTACAAACTTCGTTTTTGTAAAGTGTATCCCAAGCCAGATTTCTTAGGCTTGATTCTTTTAACACGGAGGTTATCATGTTTGATACCATTGTCTCATCCATTATTGCCCCTATTTCCATCGTGCTTTTTATCGCAATTATCGTTGGGGTTTTTGTAGGGACAATTTACTTGGGGCGGCTCGGAAGACGTATGCCTTTTTTCCGTCTATTCCTCAAGTTTTTAGAGTATGTCGGAAATGTCTCTGTTGATGAGAAATTAAAAGGAAAGTCTTATGAGTAAGCAAGAGGTTTTCTTTTGGGGGTTTGGTGCAAGTATTGCCCTCGAAGTTGTGACGGTTTATCAATTGTATCTGTCTCACACTCGTATCCCTACCCGTTATAAAAGGCTCGGTTTTCTTGTTATCCGTTTTGCGCTTGCTGTCATTGCAGGAGGAGTTTCTCTTGCCTTTGAAGCGGATACTCCTCTACTGGCTGCAAGTATCGGTATTGCTGCGCCTCTGATAATCCAGCGACTTTCCTCGGATATTCCTAAAGATCTCATTTAGGTTCTCTCACCTGTCACTCGTCCCTGACTTCATCCCAGAGTTTCATCAGGTATTCTCGGCTCCTTTGCAACACAGGGATGCGCACTTCGTCTGGAACATTCTCGCAATTGATTAAGTGAACCCGCTCCCCTGGATTCCGTTTGAACGCCTTGATGTAGAGTTCAAACGGGCTGTGTCCAGTGCCCAATTCAATGGACCACATCGGGCGCGGCCGGTCTTTGGCGAGGCTGTGGTCTTTCCATCCGACAACCGGTATCCGATTCGGATACTCGTCAACGAGCAGCCAGCCATATCCCTCGGCAGTTGTTATATGCCCGATGTTGAGGATAATGCCGGCATTTGAGCACGGCATGGAGTCGAGCAGCAGTCGGCAATCGTCCAACCCCTCCACATAAGCGCGGTGATGAATATCACAGCCGACCCGGAGACCTTGTGCTATAAAAGTCTCCGCCACTGTATTCATGCACAGGGCGAGCCGCTTGATTTCCGTCGCTTTTTCCTCTGTGGGGACTTTAGATCTGCCGCATGTGGGAACGGGATGCGTCAGGTACTTGCACTCCAATGCCAGTGCGCAGGCGGCATATTCTTTCAGCGCAACGATTGTTGGCTCTATCCCCGCTTCACTTTCAATATCAATTTTGCCGGAAAAATGGAGCGCACCGATTTCAAGACCGGCGTTGCAGACCGCCTTGCGGACATGCTCCGGGTCAGAATCAAGGACATTGGGAAACGGGCTTTGGCTCGTACCCTCCGAACTGACAGTGTCCGCGCTGCGATTCGTCAGCAGCAAAATGGAATCGAAACCGATCTGCTTAATGGTATCCAGTGTTTTTTCAAACGACAGATGATGTCCGACGGCATGCGTCACAGCACCAAATTTCATCGCTTTTCACCTCGCTACGATTGAACTTTACACATAAGTTCAGGCATACACTTAGTATAGAGTGCACAGCCATCAAAGTCAAACGAAAAATCAATAAAGAGTAGAAAGTAGCTTGACATTTTGGGTGTAATAGAATATCCTAATAAGAGGCATTTGATTGAACGGTTTCCAATATCTAAAATTGAGGGGAGAAGATTGAAAAGGCAGGTTGTTTCTAATGACATGGAACGAAATTCGACAGCACTTTCCAGGTCAATGGTTGGTTGTTGAAGTTATTGAAGCGCGCTCAGAGGGGCACGAAAGGATTTTAGATCGAATCGGTGTCATCGATATTTTTCCCGATGGCTCATCCGTTATGAAAGGCTATCGGGAGCTCCACCGTAGGTACCCTGACCGAGAATTGCTCTTTGTCCATACAGACCGGGAAATACTTGACATCACACAACGCAAATGGGTTGGTATTCGGATAGGAATATGAAAATTCTGATACAGGATGGCCTTCCATTTGTCACAGCGGTGCTCATATACCGGGGTAAACGGCTTATTCTTGAAAACATGCTGCTTGATACCGGTTCGGCCAGTACCATTCTATCTACAGATCAGGTACAGAAAGTGGGTTTGATACCAAGCCCTGAAGACCCGCTCCACGAAATTCGGGGGGTGGGCGGTGTCGAAATTGTGTTTTCCAGAAAAGTCGATTGCCTCTCTGTGGGGGAATTAGCTGTGGAGGGCTTTGAGGTCGAAATCGGGGCGATGGAATACGGCATTGCAATTGATGGGATTGTGGGATTAGATTTTCTCACGCAGACGAAGGCAATCATCAATTTTGATCGGCTAGAGATGATTGCGTCCGGAAGCCAACGACAGGTGAATCTGGGGAACTTGGAGTTGTCATGCTAACAGACCAGAAATTACAATTGCTCATGACCGACCTTGAATCGGACCGGGTGGAGCGGACTACTTCCACGAAAGACACCGATAAGTTTGCCATAGCGATCTGCGCATTTTCCAATGACTATCCCAACCACCGCAAACCGGGATACTTACTCGTTAGCGTGCGTGATGATGGCCATCCCAGTGGCCTAAAGGTAACGGATCAGCTTTTGCAAAATCTCGCGGGCATCCGTTCTGATGGCAACATTCAGCCCTTACCTGCAATAACCGTACAAAAGTACGTTCTCCCACAAAGTCAGGGGGAGGTAGCAGTGGTGGAGGTGCTCCCTTCGGACCTGCCCCCGGTTCGTTACAAGGGACAGGTATGGATTCGCGTCGGTCCACGGCGTGCCATTGCCAATGAGACAGAAGAACGCCGTCTATCTGAACGAC
>DATDOR010000735.1:0-3629 GCA_035293165.1 Anaerolineales bacterium
CCGGGTGTTGATCGGGATGCTGCGCGAGGACAAGGGCGTCGTGGAAGGGATCAAAATGGCCGAGGAGGAGGCGATCTGGTCGGCCGTCAACCAGTTACGGTATTTGTTCCGCCATGCCCTGCTGCGGGACGCCGCCTACCGGATGCAAGTCCACACCCGGCGACGGAAGCTGCACCGGATGGCCGTGGAGGCGCTGGAATTGCTTTATCTCGAAAATCTCGCGCCCCATTACGGGGAGTTGGGTTACCACGCCGAACAAGCCGGGTTAAATGACAAGGCGCGGGATTACTTGCACAAAGCAGGGGACGCGGCGAAGGAGGCATATCAAAATAGTGAAGCAGCGGATTATTACACGCGGGCACTGGCATTGACACCGGAAGAGAGGCATGCGAAACGGTATGAAATCTTGTTGGGCCGGGAGGCGGTGTTCCATTGGTTGGGCAACCGTGCAATGCAGACTCAGGATTTATCTACTTTACGAGCACTTGCCGTTTCTCTGAACGACATCCAAAAGGAGGCAGAAGCAACCTGGAAACAGGCACGTTACCACGAGGCGATTGGCGAATATGCCATCTGTATTGAAACGGCACAGGTTTCAGCCCGGTTGGCATTACAAAGTGGGAATAAAACCCTGGCAGCAAAATCTTTCATCGAATGGGGGACGGCGCTTTGGTGGCAAGGGAAATACGAGGAAACAGAGGTCCAGGCACAGCAAGCCCTGACGTTGTTTGAAGCAACCGACGATGAGAAGGGGAAAGGAGATGCGCTCTACTTATTAGGTGAACTTGCGACAAAAACAGGCCGGTATCCTGACGCACAAGAATACTATGCGCGTGTTTTGGAGATTGATGAGAAATCAGGCTTTTTAGAAAGACAGGCATCTACACGCAACAGCCTGGGCATCCTCATGAACCACCAACAGGAATATGGCATGGCCCGCCGTTATTTTGAACAGTCGCTAGACATTTACAAGAAAATTGGGAATCAAAAAGGATTGGGGATGGTCTTAAACAATTTGGGAACCGTTGACCATATGCTGGGACAATATGCGCCAGCCCGCGAGGCCTATAACCAGGCGCTCCGCATGAGCCGCGAAACCGGGGTGCGTTCGGAGGAAGCCATTGCCTTGAATAACCTGGGGGAAGTGGCTTTTCTACAAGAAGATTACCCAGCCGCACAAACGTACTTGAATCAGGCGCTTGAAATTGAGCGCGAGTTAAATATTCCCTATTTTGAAGCCCATACGCTGACAAAGTACGGCGAAACCCTGGCTGCATCGGGAAATTTAAACGCGGCAGAAAAAAGTTTCCGCCGCGTACTGGAACTGCGCGAGTCTCTTGGGCAAACCCATTTAGCCGCTTCCCCCCGCCTGGGTCTGGCAGCCGTAGCACTCCGTCGAGGGGAAAGAAAGGAGGCTATAAACCAGATGGAGTACGTCCTGGAATCCTTTGCGGAGCGTAATCCTGATGGTTTTGAAGACCCTATCAGTTTATACTGGGGCTGTTATTCAATCCTGGATCAGCTTGGGGATTCTCGAACAGGGAAAATGCTTGCGCGTGCTCAGGAATTTTTAGCGGCGCAGGCCGCACAAATCCCGGATGAAGAAAGCCGCCGATCTTTTCTGGAGAATGTCCCTGTCAATAGGAAAATTCTAACTGCCACTTGATGTAGGATCGGTACCTGTGGGAGCGGAAGTTGTTTTCCCAGAGCCTCCTAACGGCCCCTCGTCTGACCAACCCTGGAAAAGGAACATCTCTACCCAATCCCCGGTTGAAAGTTCATTTGCTGACTGGCCGGCAATTTTTTCTATGCGCTCGTGAAAGGAGTTTTTCCGAAGCATAAATTTTTTTATTAAGCGATCTTGGGTTTCCTCATCGTATTCTTTGTCTGCAAAAACAAGGGACAGGATTTCATCATCATCCTGCGGATAGGCATTTTTGTAAAACTGTAAATAGAGATGCGCCAGATGATTATCAGGGTGGATGTTTTCAATAATGCTTCGGACCTCTTCATCATCGTACCGGCAATCATAGAAATTGATGTCTTCCTCATCCATCACATCTGCCGACCAGGGGGTATTTCGGTCTTGAGGAATGATCGGCTTTAATATGTCCAGGATAGTCGCGATCATTACATCCATCGAAGCGATTATATGTTGGCCCGATAACTTTGCCCGCTTGCCCTTGATCTGAAACATCTCATTTAAGATGTCCCTACCTGGCCACTGATCCCGAATCCATTGTTTCCAATTGTTATCCAGGCGATCAGGAGTGTCGAGATAAAAACACCCGCTCTCCGGCTTGATTTGCCTGAGTATTCGAGTCTGGATCATCGGGCGAAGTTCTGGAATGGGATGTTTATCCGTATCCTCTCGGAAGTGTGTAGGTACATCGTCATCCAACATATCTTGAAAATCTAATGCCACCACCGGTCCACCGATAATCAACGCGTAAACATCGGCGAACATCTCCTCCAACCAACGCAATCGCCAATCTTGAGAGGTGACCCCAGCAGCCCTTAGTTTTTCGTGCAACGTGTCTCGCAAGTATTCCTGGGTGTCCGGCATCACCCCATTCCAATATAAATGATGGCCGATTTCGTGTGGGATCGCTAAAAAATCTCGGGAGGGAAATGATCCCTGCTGCATAGATGCGAAGGCAATGCTGATGAGAATCACATCATAGTAGGGGACAAGGCGCGCTCGGATTCGTTTGTCCAAATAACTCACGATAGTTGTGGACGTCTCTAAGAACCCCGCATCAATCGCAGGTTGCACGGACATGGACGCCAGGCGGTCTGCCACGAACAATGACTTACCTTGTTGGGTCATTTGCCCGTCATAATTTTGGCGCTGGTTAATCGCATGTTGAAAAATATTTAAATCAAAAGACACCTGGTTCAATATCGTCCGCATGACATACCGGGGCGGAAAATTATTTGAAACGGGCAACTTCTTCCCATTGCCATAGTATCCCTCATGGAAAAACTCGAACGCCTCACAAGAGAATGAACGTAACGTCTCTAACGCCTCAACGCTGGTGCCGATTTGCATCATTTCTTGAACACTTCGATAAACTTCATGTTTCGTTACTTCCCTTAGATCTTCAGGTCTTTGATCCTCCGGGAGCTTCAACAATTCTAAAAGGTTGCTGGCATAGGAACCATAACGCTTCTCCATCGCTCTTTCCCGGGCTACGCCACGTTCTTTCGCAATAGCAATCGTTTCATTAATTGCAACTTCTAATGCCTCGATCCGCTTCTGCCAGAGTTTGGGGTCATCCATTAACATAATAAGCTCCTTTAAGGTCTGTCAACGTACTAGCTGAGTGGCCAGCATCCTGGTTTGGGATGCAAATGTGAAAGCCCGATTACCGCAATCTAATTGTAACTTGCTTTTGCTGCCTGGGCATGACGGGTTTTACGGTTTTCGAGTGAATTGTATAACACAAAAAAACTGGAACAGGCACGTGGGATTGGAGTATATTGCTCACGAATTTACCTTCGGAGAAAAATTCCGATTTGGGAATGGGATGAAAAAAATCTCGCCGGCTGGATTGCGACAAGCCCCACGCCGACAAAGCGTGCACACCTGTTACATAGCCCCTTTATGTCG
Source organism: Anaerolineales bacterium (assembly GCA_035293165.1). Taxonomy (GTDB): domain Bacteria; phylum Chloroflexota; class Anaerolineae; order Anaerolineales; family JABWBV01; genus JABWBV01. The sequence continues at coordinate 3,614 of DATDOR010000735.1, forward strand.
CTCGGCTACTGGTCGC
>DATDOR010000736.1:0-4806 GCA_035293165.1 Anaerolineales bacterium
GGATCGTAGACTCAGCCAGACCTGACAGGTTTCAGGCGTGATGCTGAGAAAAAATTGCTCTCCTGAAGCCAGGAAAGTTGGATATTCACCGATCCTTGCGGAAACCTGTCAGGTCTTTAGGTGGTCATTTCGATCTACTGAGAATGTTTCCTGCTATTGGAGGTTCAAATGACCCCTGATCTGACTCAAGAAATTTTAGAACTGGTGCGCCGGACCGCGACCGATCTGCCCCCAGATGTAGAAAAAAATCTGTGTGAGGCGCAGGAACGAGAAGAATCCGGCTCGGCTGCACGTGGTGCGCTGGACGCTATCCTGGAAAACGTCGCAATGGCGCGGGAGAAATCCACTCCCATCTGCCAGGACACCGGCACGCCCATCTTTTACGTATACCATCCCGAACGCTGGAGCACCCGCCAACTGAAAAAGCAGATTCGAGATGCGGTTGCAGAGGCCACCCGGCGCGCCTACCTGCGCCCTAATGCAGTCAACACGCTGACGGGAAAAAATACTGGCGACAACCTGGGCGATGATCACTACCCCAGCATCCACTTTGAAGAAGTCAAAGGCGAAACGCTGACGGTTGAACTGATGCTCAAAGGGGGCGGCTGTGAAAACGTGGGCGCGCAGTACCGGCTTCCGGACAGTCGTCTGGGAGCGGGGCGTGACCTGGGCGGGGTGCGGAAAGCAGCGCTCGACGCGGTGTACCAGGCCCAGGGCAAAGGCTGCGCCCCCGGCATTTTGGGCATTGCCATCGGCGGCGACCGGGGATCGTCGTTTTCCGGATCGAAAGAAGCATTATTCCGTCCGCTAGACGATACCAACCCTGATTCACAGCTTGCCGAAATGGAATCCCGCCTGACCGAGGAGGCCAACGAACTGGGGATCGGTCCTATGGGCTTCGGAGGCAAAACGACCGTGCTCGGTACGAAAATCACAAACCTGCACCGGCTGCCCGCGAGCTATTTCGTTTCCATCTCATATATGTGCTGGGCCTACCGCCGCCGCAAGATGGTATATACGGACGGCCAGGTAGCATACCGGTAATGGAGGCCTGTCATGCAAGAAATCACTATTCCCATTCGTGCTGAAACCATTCGTACTTTGAAAGTCGGCGATCCCGTCGCCCTGACAGGGGTGATGTTGACCGGCCGCGACGCTGTGCACACATGGATGGTAGAAACCTTCATCCACAAAACCCGCGCTCCCCAAGGGGATGACCTGGAAGTGTACGCGGCGATCCAACCCCTCCTGGATGGGGGGATCATCTACCACTGCGGGCCGGTGGTCGCGGGCCTGGACACACGGGATTACCGCTTTGTAGCCGCAGGGCCGACGACAAGCATACGCGAAGAACCCTACCAGAGCGAAGTGATGTCACATTTCAATCTGAAAGGCGTCATCGGCAAAGGCGGCATGGGCTCGCAAACTTTGAAAGCCTGCCAGGATGTACCGGGAGTGTATTTCCATGCCATTGGCGGAGCGGCCACCCTGATCGCCCAATCGGTTGAAAAAGTATTGGGCGTGTACAAACTCGATTTTGGCGTTCCCGAAGCCATGTGGGTGATCCAGGTCAAGAATTTTCCTGTTGTGGTTACCATGGATGCCCATGGCAACAGCTTGCACCAGGAGGTGGAAGCCCGGTCGAAAGCAGTTTTTGAACGCTTGCTTGCCACTGCTTAGGACCTGCCACCTACTTTCTGGAGCGCCGATATGAACCCATCGCTCGAAGCATCTTCCCCGTTCCCGACCTCGACTCCTGAGGGGCAAGTGGAACCGGTTGTTGAGATGATCACGCTGCACATGGGGATAACCTTGACGATTCGACCTCTTCATCCGGAGGACACCCCCCTTTTGCGGGCGTTCCTGTCCAGGCTGTCCCCAGAGACCATTTACTTTCGTTTTCTCAGCCAGTGGAACGAACTCATCCAGGAAGAGATGATGCACCTGAGCGCGGCGGATGATCGGAAACAGATGGTTTTGGTAGCTATAACCGATCAATGTGGAAGGGAGGAAATAGTGGCTGTTGCAAGTTACGATGTTAACCCTCAAATGCCGGAAGTCGCAGAAGCAGCTTTCGTGGTGGAAAATGGCTACCAGGGGAAGGGGCTGGGGACGCAGCTCATTGAGCGATTGGTGGCCTACGCATACGGGCGCGGCATCTGCATGTTCCAATACTTTGTACACCCTAACAATCTGCCAATGTTGCGACTATTGCGCCATAGTGGACCAGTGATCAAGAAAAAACAGGAATATGGTGTGTGCGAGATTTGGGTGCGATTAGAACCGAAAGAAGAACATCAAATATGGATGACACAAGGAGTTCACAATGAACGCGATGCCATGCAAGGCATCGCCTCCCGCGAGGTGCAGGAGCGGATCAAACCCTTAGTGGATGCGTTGCGTGATCCGATGGCAAGTTTTGAAGCACCGGCAATTGCTCAGCGTTTATTGAAAGAGCGGGAGGAAGCGGAATGAACCGGTTACCGGCAAACCCTGAGGCAAGACTATCCCCCCTGGACCAGATTCGACACATCGAAGCGGACGTCACCCGTCAAATTGCTGTCGCGCGTGAAGCCGCCGAAAAAACGGTGGCACAGGAGCGAACACAGGCAGCACGTCTTAAGAGGGAAGCTCAAGAAGCGGGTCACCGGGAAGGGCAAAGTCGCTACAAAGACCTGATCGCTGAGGCGGAAAGAGAAACCCGTGTGCTTGTCGCGCAGGCCCACCAGAGGGCAGAAGATTTGCGCCAGCGAGGGCAACGCCAGATGACCAATGCGATCCACCATGCTGTGAAAATCATCCTGGGCGATATCGAAAGCCCCCAGGATGTCGATAGGTGAAACCAAAGAGATTAAGCGATGAACCTTGAAATGATCCCCGTGGAAATCATTGGCCTCAAGATCGATCTACAGGCTGTAATCGGCAGTTTGCGGGAAATGGGGTGTGTTCAAATCGACAAAATCGAAGATTCCCCCCAGGTTTCCGCACGCCCGCTGAGCCTGGACCGCGAAACCCTGCGCGCCCAGGAGGAGTTGAGTTTCTTGGTTGCGCGCCTGGAGGGGTTGCTCGACGTACTCCCAGGCATTTCAGACGAGAAAAGCGGGCCCATGCCAGAAAACTGTCTGGAAGAGGCGCAGGGGGGGGTGGAGACGTTAATGCCCTGGGTTCAAACTTTGACCACCCGCCAGGAGAAACTTCAAGCCGAACTGGCCTCCCTACCCCGTTACGAAACCACCCTGCGGAAATTGCTGCCTATCATTCCGTCTTCTGCGCGAGACCCGGAAAACGTAACGGTCGGCGTGTTGGTCAGCCGCACACATGTTGGCATACTCGACACCATCGGCAAACGGGTTCTTGACCTGACCAATGGGCGCGCAGAAGTCGTGGCCAGCGATGTGGATAGCTCCACCCGTGCCATGCTGATCGTTTTCCCCACCGAATTTACCGCTGAGATTGAGGCCATCCTGGGGCGGGAGGACGTTTCGCGCCTGCGATTGCCAACCGAATTGGGGGCAGGGCCGCCTGACCAGGTCCTCGCTACCCTACACGGTCGGATGGTTGCCATCCCGAAAGAGATCGAGGGCATTAAACGTGAACTGGCCGGATTGGCGATGGAATGGCGCGACAAACTTTCCGCCTGGCGCGACTGCCTACGCGACCGGTTAGCGGCTAACAACATCTTGTCCCACTTCGGTGAGACAGATATGACTTTCGTAATGGCCGGTTGGGTCCCGAAAAAAGATTTTGTGTACGTGAAAACTGCCCTCGCAGAGACCATTGGCGAGGCGATCCTGGTGCTGGAGCTACCTCTCACGCCTGAATTGAGAAAACAAGCTCCGGTTGCACTGAAAAACCCTCGTCCGGCACAGCCTTTCGAAAGTCTTGTGAACCTGTTGGCGCTGCCACGATACGGACATATTGACCCGACCCGCCTGATGGCCATTTTCTTGCCCATTTTCTTCGGCATGATCCTGGGGGATGTGGGGTACGGCGTGTTGCTGCTTGCGTTCAGCCTCGTGGCTATGCGCAGATTCAAAACGGGGGTGGCGCGCGATGTGGTGACGGTCCTGGCGATGGGTTCGGGTTGGGCGATTGGATTTGGATTTTTATACGGGGAGGCCTTTGGCACCCTGGGGGAGCATTTGGGAATGCACGCCCTGTGGTTCGACCGTGCAAGTTCCGAGCACGTCGCCGCGCTTCTGATCATGAGCCTGGCTGTGGGGGCCATCCACATCACCCTGGGCCTGGTGCTTGGCCTGTGGGAAGCGATTAAAGATAAAAGCAGAAGCCACTTGTTGGAACGCGGCGGGATGCTCATCGGGTTGATCGGCTTGTTTCTGCTGGTGGGTGTTCTGGCCGAATTCCTTCCAGATACGTTGAGGACCCCGGCCTGGGCCGGGATTGTTATCGGCATCGTGCTGATAAGCGCCTCCCTGGGCTGGCTGGGACTCCTCATGGGGCCGATAGAGTTTGTCGGCCTGATTGGCAATGTGCTCTCTTACTTGCGTATTGCTGCTATTGGTCTGGCCTCTGTGTACCTGGCAAAAGTCGCCAACGACGTGGCTGGGACCGTTGGCAACCTGGTTGTCGGGGCGATCCTGGCGATCTTGATCCACGCGCTGAATCTGGTCTTGGGCGCGTTCAGCCCTACCATCCATAGCTTGCGTCTCCACTATGTGGAGTTCTTTCGCAAATTTTATGAAGGGGGCGGAAGGCCCTATGAACCGTTCAAGAGCCAGCTAAGATAATGTAGGAGTTTGAAATGGAAAACGAATTAATCACGATTGGTACTGGACTTTCCGCTGG
>DATDOR010000737.1:0-3817 GCA_035293165.1 Anaerolineales bacterium
ACGCTGGACATGCTCGAAGATGTGGCAGAGGCCATCGTGAAAAGCGACGAACACCCCAATGTGCGGGCGATCATTGTCCGGGCAGAAGGGCCGGTATTTTCTGCCGGGATCGATCTGATGGCGCTGGCGGGGGCGAAGGCTGCGTCGGGAGAACAGAACCCCGCGCGGTGGGCGCGGCGGCTGGCGGAAAGGCTACAAAACGCGATGAACTTGATCGAGGCGACGGAGCTGCCCATCATCGGTGCGTTGCACGGGCAGGTGTTGGGGTTAGGGCTAGAATTGGCGTTGGCGTTCGACCTGCGCGTGGCAACGGAAAGCTGCCAGTTTCGGATGCCCGAAGTGGGGTTGGGGATTGTGGCGGATGTCGGCGGCACCACCCGACTGAGCCGGATCGTTGGGCCCGGCCGGGCGAAGGACATGTTAATGACCGGGCGCTCCGTTGACGCGCAGGAGGCGTTCCAGTGGGGGTTGGTCAACCGTGTGGTAGCGGAAGAGGAACTTCACGAGGCGGCAGTCGCGCTCGCGCAAGAGATCGCCGCGAATGCTCCACTTGCGGTGGGGTTGTTTAAGCGGATTATCGATCAGGGGGATGGACTGGACAAATCCACCCAAATGGCGCTCGAACGCTGGGCGCAGAGCCAGCTGCTCACGACGGAAGATGTGGGGGAGGCGTTGACAGCCTTTTTGCAGAAACGGAAACCGGGTTTCAAGGGGAAGTAGGACCAGAACTAGCAAATCACCGGTTCGGGGGTAAAGCGGGAAAGGCGCACGGTCATCTCAAGAACTTCCTGGAGATCGCGAATCAATACGCTGGCCTTTTGGTATCGTTCTGCCGGGTCTTTGGCGAGGGTTTTGCGGATCACGACCTCAATTCCATCTGGAATGTCCGTTAAAGGAGAAGCTAAATCCGGGACAGGCGCGTTGAGATGTTTGAGCATGACGAGAATGGGGGTATTGGCGGTAAAGGGTGGTTTTCCCGTAATGAGTTCGTAGAGGATAACGCCCAAGGCATAGATGTCGCTTGCCGGGCTGATCCGGGCGCCTTCGCTGCGAATGTGTTCCGGCGACATGTAAGCGGGGGTTCCAAGAATGATCCCGGAGGCGGTCTGATCTCCGTTGAGGCCGATGATCCGGGCTACTCCGAAATCCCCCAGGTAAACATGGTCATCAGATGCAATCAAGATATTGTCAGGTTTGACATCCCGGTGGACAATGCCCGCGTGATGGGCATAGTCAAGCGCATCCCCAACCTGGCTGACTATGGAAACGATTTCTTCGAGGCGAATCTTATAGCCCACGGCCCGCAGATTCTGAAGGTAGTCCTTTAGGGTACGGCCCTGAATATAATCCATCACCAGATAATAGCGGCCTTGCGTCTCGCCAAAATCAGCGATACGGACAATATTCGGATGGCTCAGGCGAGCAGAAATGCGCGCTTCTCGCTCAAAGCGTGTTCGAAAAGCTTCGTCCAGGGAAAGTTCTGGCCGGATGAATTTGATGGCAACCCACTTGTCAAGCGTTGTGTGACACGCGAGATAGACTTCCGCCATACCACCATCCCCGATTTTCTCGTGCAGGTGATAATTTCCGAATGTAAGCCCAGCCAGGTTATCCATTATGCTCCTCAGACCATTTGTACGATTACTGTATTCGTCAACGAAAGTGTGAACAACGAGATTCCCGAAAAAAAGGTGTGTTTGGGGGTGTACACCCCCAAACACACCTTTTTTTCGGGTGTTCATGCTAATGAACAGATGAGGAATCCATTAAGTTTTAAGGGCGTTGATCAGCTTCCGTTGATCTGTCCGAGAATGGTTAAGACGTTAATGATGCCATCACGTGCATATTGAAAAAGCAATTCACGTAGATGATTGGGATGCAAAGACCCATTCCTTGCCTTCAACTTTTGAACCATCAAGGCAATTAAACCGCTGACAAATGGGGTAGAAAAGGAGGTGCCTCGCCAGTAAGCAAATCCCGAATCGTCAGATTGGATTTTGGGGACGATACTCATAACACTGCACTGTTTGTACTCATCCCCCTGTAAAGCCTCGTAATCAAATGAAGGACTCTTCACGTCCGGCATAGGCTTGCCGCCGCCAGGGGCCATGATATCTCCTAAGTTAGAAAAGTTTGCTTTTTTTCCATCAAATGTACTCGCAGCCACTGCAATGACCTCCGGATAAGTGGCCGGTATTTGCTTAAGTCGTTCTCCGACAACTTTGTCCGAGTCATTTCCGGCAGCAGCAACAAGGATTGCACCAAGTTCGTAAAGGAGTTTGATGATCAGACGCAATGATCCAATATAATAGTTGTGGTTAACCATGTCATCCAACAAACTTAGTAGAAAGTGGTTGGTCGAAGGGGAGATGTAGGCTGCTTTACGCAAATCCTTGAGAGACTCATGAATTTTTTGGTTGACATAGTACTCAGAAAGCGTAGTACCTAAACTCAGGTTGACTACCACGCCCTCAAGCGGGGGAGAGGTACTATTTTCGGACGAGGTTGCGGCCTGTTCAACGAGTAAATAAAGCGCCTTAATTAACCCGTAGGATTCTCCTCGTCCTTCCCTGTTGAGAACATCCACTAAATGAATAGAACATTCTGGTGCTACCCGGTGAAGGATTCCAGCTACGAATAAGCCATGTTCGTCTACATCCAGTTTATCATTATTGGAGGACAAAATCCGGACAGGCCGCCGGATAAAATGATCCCGATGATACCTGGCAGCCGGGGATGATATTGTCAGTTTCAATGTATCTGGAGGATATTCTCGACGAATTTCTGGTTTTGAGGACATTGTGCTGTCAATTCGGAGTTGGGGGTCGAGAAGGATTTCATTTTCAATGCGACGATCCAATGAATCAAAAATAAAAACCTGCACATCTTTACCGGTCACATCCGGGACGAGCCTTGAACTTTTCCCATCTTCCAGGCCAATACCTTGTGCACTAAAAGCCCAATGTTGGATAAATTCGTCTTGCGTACCCTTTTTACCTAATTTATCCAGCGGACCTCCTACTGCTCCACCAGAACCTCCTCCTGTGCTGGGTGCAACTGTAATTAGATTTGGGTCAGCAAAAATAATCCATCCCTTATCTGCGGCAATCTTATAAATTTTTTGAATGGTTTGCCATACAAATTGTTCTGTAGTGTCTCCCTCCAGGTTATAAAGACGAATTTCGATATCTTCAAAAGCTTTCAGCGCGGGAACCAGCGCTAATAGATTCTGCCCAATCCATTCTCCAGGCACAATCGAGTCTATCGGCGTTAGATTGAGTTCAGGAACCCCGACGAGCCTGATTACTTCGTCCACTTCAGTTGGTCGTCCAGTAAGAATCAGGTTATAGTCAATGGCTCCCTGACCAGGTTTTACCAGGCAAGTACGCTCATCATCGGGATAAGTTTGCCAGTTAAATGGTTTGAGAAACTGGTTAACACTCATCTTCAACACTCCTATAAGTTTTTGATACAAGGAAACTGCTGGCTCTTTGGGATTTGCCGTGGTTGCCTCCCAGCCGATTCCTAAAGAACCAAACTGCTCAGGTGAAAGCAGAGAATATTCCAAGAAAAGGAGGGTGCAGGGGTATACACCCCTGCGCACACCTTTTTTTCGAGCTAATCCCCTTCCCGGCTGAGTAGTTACGTTACATATATTATGAACGAAGTTTTTTGAAAAATTCCAGGAATTTCTCGAACTTTTATAAATATCTGTTTTGGTCAACAGTAGTATGAACACCCGAAAAAAAGGTGTGTTTGGGGGTGTACACCCCCAAACACACCTTTTTTTCGGGAATCTCGTTGTTCACACTTTCGT
>DATDOR010000738.1:0-2216 GCA_035293165.1 Anaerolineales bacterium
TGGAGCAACTTCACCGCGCCAACGCCAACGTTCTGGGAGTCGTCCTCAACGACATCGCCCCCAAACGTTCCCGGTATTACTACTACAACCGTTATTACAATAACTTTTATTATTCTGGTGGAATGAAAATACGCCCCTAAAACAAACGATCCGGCGTACTTGGTCACCCAGACCCGAAAGGTTTTGATGCGGTTCTGGATGCAGAAGGGGTCTGAAAAGCCCTTTTTTTCGGGTTAATCCCCTTCCCGGCTGAGTAGTTACTTTTTTTGTGATATAGGTGCGCTATGTCCATCACCATTCGAGACCTCAAAACCTATGATGAATTCCTCCAGGTTCAGGCCCTTCACCGCATCATCTGGGGGCTGGAGGAAGGACTTTACCCACCCTTGCTCAACACCGCTGCAAACAACGGCGGTTTGGTACTCGGCGCATTCGACGGCGAAAAAATGGTCGGATTTAGCTTCGCTTTCCTCGGACGGCATCCCGATAACACCCTCAAACTCTGCTCGCAAACCACCGGCTTGTTGCCCGAATACCGCGGCCAAAAACTCGGTGAACGGCTAAAATGGGCACAATATGACCGCGCGTATGCTGCCGGGTTGCACCTGATTACCTGGACGGTAGACCCGCTGGAAGCCTCAAACGCCATCCTCAACTTCCGCAAACTCGGCGGGATTTGCCAGACCTATTATGAAAATTTATATGGCGAACATTTTTCCATTTTCGGCCAGGGGCTGCCTTCTGACCGGCTGCTGGTCGAATGGTGGCTTGATCAGGGGCGCGTCTCCAGGCTCCGGCGGGGAGAGGCCACTACACCCTTTCCTCCTACTGGCCCTATCGCCAACCCCGCTGCTGGACAAGGACACGCCCGGCAAATCACCGGTCTCGATCTTTCGCTCGATACCCCTATCGTTCTCGTTGAAATCCCCGCAGACTTACAAACCATACGCCAGGCCAACCTGCCCCTGGCCCGCGATTGGCGTCTCCGAACCCGGCAGGCTTTTCAAACCTATTTTGCACACGGGTATCAGATTGAAGATGCCTTTTCAATCTGGGCTGACGTAGAACGGCAGGTGTTCCTTGTCCTTAAAAAGTAATTAATCCTTTCTGAACATCGTCCAGTAAATTTGGTACAATCCTCATCCACCTATCCCCAAGAGCCATTTTTATCTGGAGAACTATGACATCCAACAATCAATTTTACGTCCCCGAAAGTGTCCTTGTAATCGTCGCCCACCCGGACGACATCGAATTTTCTTGCGCCGGAACAGTTGCCCGGTGGGTCAAACATGGCGCGAAAGCCCGGTATGTCCTCGTCACCAGCGGTGACGTGGGGATTGCGGATCGCGGTATGACTGCCCAAAAAGCCAGGGAAATCCGCGAGGCGGAGCAAACGGAAGCCGCCCGCATTTGTGGGGTGAACGAAGTGGTCTACCTGCGGGAACCCGACGGTATGGTGCAAGCGACGCTTGAACTGCGTAAAAAGCTGGTATGCGAAATCCGGCGTTTCCGGCCTGAAGTAGTCATCGCCGGCGACCCGACAGTGCTTTGGGCTGGCTCAGGCTACATCAACCACCCCGATCACCGGGCTGCTGCCCTGGCCGCGATAGATGCTATTTTCCCTGCCGCCGGGCAGCCCAACCTGTTCGAGGAACTGGAAGAAGAAGGGTTACAGGCCCATAAACCTCGCAAAGTTTACGTTACCAGTTGGGGAGATGCAGACACGTTCATTAATATCGAAGAAACGATGGATTTGAAAATCACCGCGCTTCGTGCCCATAAAAGCCAGATGAAAGACTGGGACCCCGAACCGATGATAAAAGAATGGGCTGCCGAACGCGGCAAAGGGAAAGAAATGCCCTACGCCGAAGGCTACCGTGTCGTGACACTTGAAAGCGATGAGGACTGGGAGAAGTGGAAAGGCGTTGTCGTCGGGCGATCAGACGGGGCGCCCAGCCCAGGCGAATAGGCCATCTGGTTTGGATATTAATCATTATCTGATTTGACATTGTCTAATTTCTTTGATAAACTTCTAAAAAATTAATCGTAATTTACGCAAGGAGCGAGTTATGACGCTGCTAAACATTGAAGAAATTCCCGTTGAAACATATGAGGATATTGTGACCCTGACCCCTTCCGGGGCACAGGCTGTAATGGGCTTGCTGCAACGCCGCAACCTGGCGGCAAGCGAATATGCCCTGCGTGTGTTTATTCAG
>DATDOR010000739.1:0-3111 GCA_035293165.1 Anaerolineales bacterium
AAATTGTGTCCCTAACAGGCCATCCAGCAACTGCGTTATCCCGGCATCACTGCCAACGTACAGGACCATGAGCTTCCCGGACCGGTAGAAATGGGGGATGTCTATCCAGGTGATCATGGTCGTGGTAGTTGAACTGCCGTCAGGCGAGATGGTTTGGGCATCCCGCTCGGCTGCGGCTTCATCCAGGTACTCGAACACCTGGATGTCCTGGCCGTTGACCTTGAGCACCTGTCCTTCCGGGCCGAGGAACTCCTGGGAAACAGGATCAGAGGCCTCGACCGAGGCTCCGGCAGCCTTCAAGGCTTCTGCCAGGCTGGCATAGTCCGTGACGGTTGTCCGTTCGGCGGCAGCAGGTTGCAAGGCACAAGCCGTTACAAGCATTGCGGCCAATAAAATAAAAAGGGTGAGAAAAAGGGTTAGGGTTTTCATTGGGGTGGCTCCTTTCCGAAAAAGATGTTTGTAAAGCAATTTGCAAGGAATATGTCCTTGACGCTGGAGAGGAGCCCACCGTTCCAAAGATGAGAAAAGGCTCACCCAGCAAATAACTGGTTACCGCATAGGATCGCCCGCGCTGAAAGCCTGCTGCGAGGCCAACTGACCTGCCTGCTACCAGGTTTGGATATAGTGGATAATTGCTGCTGCATCCTGGCGGGTCAACGTTTCGCGGAATGGGGGCATGATTTGCCCGCCATCCAGAATCGTGCATCATGGTTTTGCCCACTGTGCACTTGGTGAGTTTCATGCGCTTCATGTGATGGGTGAGTAGAGGGGTCTGAATGGGAATGATGTTCGTGATTTTCCATGCTTATTTCTCCTTGAGAGTGATCTCAATCCGGGCGCCGTTCCCAGGGATGGCTTGAATGTCGAGGGTGGCACCGATCAATTCGGCCCGTTCGTGCAGACCTAACAGTCCAAAATGTCCCTGGGGATAAGTTCTGCGATACTCTCCGGCGGTACAATACCCTGTCCGTTGTCTTGTATATGGAGGGTCATGGATTCAGGTAAAAAAAACGATTTTCAACGCAGCCTGAGAAGCCTGAGCATGGCGCACCACGTTGTTCAAGGCTTCTTGGACCATCCGGTGGAGGGCCAGTTCGGTTTGCGGCGGGAGGCGCGCGAGGTACAGGCGTTGATTGAGGGCAATGAGGGCTTGCAGGGTATCGTCGTGGAGTTCCCGCGCCAGACGGCGACGTTCCTCCTCCTGGCCGGTAGTAATTGCCCCAATATAGCCGCGCAATCCCGCCTGAGCCGCTTTGACCTTGTGCGCCAGGTGGATCAGTTCGTTTTGTAGGTGCTGGATTTCGGCAATGCCGCCCACGGGCTCTTCGATGGCTTCGTAATGGCCCCATCCCAATTCCACGGCTTGACTTTCCAAAGCTTGTAAGGGTTGGACAATTTGACGCACCCCAAACGACAAGGCGACCAGGGCCAGCAGAAAAGCTGGAATCAACACGAAGGGGGCATACTCGGTGGTACGCAGCAAAGGGGAGGTGACCGCTTCCCAGGGCTCCTCGATGACGAGCGCCCACTCGATGGGGGCAATCGGACTGTAACTGACGACATGTTCCCCCCCAGGCACCAAAACATAGTTTGTCCCGCTGTTTCCTGCCGACGCTTCCTGGATGCCGGGGTGGGTTTCAGGGGTTTCCGCAGCCAAAGGAATGCCAGACTGATACAACAGTCCGCTCGTAGCATCAACCAAATAGACGACGCTTCCAGCCTCTGCGATGAAAACCCCGGCGAGTGCCTGGCGCGCCAGGAAAACCGTGCAAACCACCTGGCCTTCATGCGGATACATCGGCTGAAATCCAGCCGAAGGAAACGGCGCGCATCACCGCCTCGGTGCGGCTGGCGGCCTGGAGCTTGATAAAGATTTTAGCGAGGTGTCCCTGCACCGTGCGGTCGCTTATGCTCAACTGGACAGCGATGGCCTTGTTTGTATATCCCTTTGCGACCAGGGTAAGCACTTCCGTTTCCCGGTCAGTGAGCGGTTCATATCCTTGCAATTCGGAGGGAGCGGATGAATCCATGCGGGAAGTAAACTGGCTGACCAGTTTACGCGCAATCGCGGGGTCGAGGGCGGATTTTCCTTCATGCACCTCTCGCACCGCCTGGACGATTTCATCCGGGGCGGCGGTTTTCAGCACATACCCATTTGCCCCAGCCTGGAGGACAGCCATCACATAAGGGTCGTCATCATAAGCGGTCAGGATCAGGACTCCGGTTTGTGGGTGGTGAGCACGTACCCAACGCGTGACTTCGATCCCGGTCATTTTGGGCATCTGGATGTCGAGGACAGCAACGTCGGGGTGATGCTGCACAATTAAATTTTGTGCCATTTCCCCATCGTCGGCTTCGGCAATCACTTGAAGATCTGCTGCGCGTTCGAGGAACTGGCGGATACCCGCCCGGACAACCGCATGGTCATCAGCGAGGAGAATGCGAATAGGGTTCATGGGTCTGGGGTGGGAGTGGGGTAGGTGTTCGTGATCCACCACTGATACTCGCGCGATTTGCGACTCCAGTGGCTTTTGAGAAATTCGAGAATCGCGCGCATCTCATCCTGGGTAAGTTGTTCGCCAAACGCAGGCATAAACCCATTATAGAAGGACTTCCCACCCTCCGTCATAATTTGCAACAAGAGAAAATCGGGATGATGCCAGGTGTGGCCGCTGTCGTCATGGGGAGGCGGGGGCAGAGAACCGTCCGGGAGAGGTTTTTTCCAATCGGGTGCCCCAGTCAGGTCCGGCAGATGACAGGCGGCGCAGTATTGCTGGTAGAGGCTTTCGCCTTGGGTGATGGCTTTCGAGTTCAGGGTGGGGACGGGGGGCACAGCAATATTGTTGATGACGATACGATCTTGCGAAGCCCCATTCCGTTGAAAATGCCAGATGAGCAGACCAGCCAGAAAGGCCAGAGCCAAACCAACCATTGGCAGGAAATATTTCTGAAACATGAACGGTATTATACAGGGTGTTCAGAAAAGAAAAAACGCGCCAAACGGCGCGTTTTGTAGGTTGGTTGTTTAAAAGTGGTGGCTTGCCAATGGGATTTCTTTATTTGGGATTTACAAAATTCATTAGATCAGTTGGGATATACAAAGTGTCCCCG
>DATDOR010000740.1:0-3426 GCA_035293165.1 Anaerolineales bacterium
AGGTGAGTGGATGACCAGGAAGGCCCGGCGATCTCGTATTTTCCCAGGGCGCCGCGCGGGTATAGATCGTCGCCCACCGGAGATACATCTTCCCAGGTATCGCCGCCGTCCAGTGTCCGGTAAATGTATGCGCTATCCCCGCTGCCTGATCCCCCTCCGACGTATAGAATGGAGTCGTCGTTCCCTGCGATGGGGGAGTAAATCGCATGAAGCTGGTAGAATCCGGAGGTCGGCAAGGATAAAATCTGGTAGAAGGATTTCCCGCCATCGGCGGATCGATAGAGGCGACCGCGATTCGTGGACGCCCAAACTGTGATATCGTCCGGGGAATTGGCATTGGACGAAATTGCAAAGCCAAAATCCCGCGCCTGCTCCCCTTCGTTGGCAACGAGAGTCCAGGTCCAGGACGCGCCGTCGTCCACGGAGCGCCCCAGCCAGGTATTCGGTACGTCACCCAGCCCTCCATGCGACAAAAGCGCGAAGACTGTGCCAGGAACGCTCGCGCTGGCGATGATCCGTTCTAATACGCCACCAACATACCCATCTGTAGCTGCCTCGATTTCACTGGAAGATATGAAAAGAGTCCAGGTTGGAGTGTCTGTGTTGAGGTCATCGCCCCTCCAAATACCTTTGCTGCTCGCCAGCCACATTCTTTCACCCGACCGCCAGGGATCAAGCACACAATCCACGATCAAGCCTGCATCAGGAGGGGTGATATTCGTCCAATGGGGGCTGTCGAGATCGATATCCTGTGTACGGCCAACGTTTGTACGGCTGCAAACAGTGACGATATTGGACCCTATGACTCCGTCAGACAGTGATTCTGATCCGGAAACACTGGCTGAAGATTCAACAGGTCTTTCGACCCGTGAAACCACGGCCAGACCGGAAGAACTCTCGACAAATAGCGAAAAGAGAACCAGGGGAATTAAAATGCGCGCGCTAGAAAAACGAAAATCTTTTGAGGCGCGCGTCCGTCGTAGGCGGCAAACCAACTCGTTGAAAAGGGTTTTTAGGCGAAACATCTTGAAATTCCTATTAAACATATTGTAGATAGAATGACAAGAGCAAGATTCCTGCTAAAACGATCAAGCCTCCGTATCCCAGCCAGATTACCCCATTATCTAAAACAAAGTTCCCGGACGAGGAATTCGCAAGGCGGACTCCATGATCTCCCAAAATTTCCCGAATCACCGGATCTCCTTCTTCTGTCACGTTGAACCAATGTCCATCGAACGGGGAACCGCCGTAGATATACATCTTGTCAATGATCCCATCGTAGAAAATATAACCGCCCTCGCTGCCTGGATGGGGATAATACACAAACTTATCAATCGCTTTTAGCCCTGCACCTACAGGATAATAGCGGACAATCTCATATTCATCTTTTATCCCTCGCGGTTCTTCAATCTGATTGTCGAAATCAATAAATTTAGTCATCCAAAAATGATCGAGGAGATCAGAGTCTGTGATTACAAGTTCCTCCTTTAAACCCGGCCCACTTATGACTAATTTTCCAGGCGGCCCTTTCGCAGCGACGGTTTCAAAAGAGAACAATAGCAACAGAACAATAATCAGAATAGTTATTTTAGCTTTCATAGCACACTCTCCTGTTCATCCACTTGTTACTATTCTATTCTATCCGCTTAATTTGCCTTGTTCAACTCCCCACCTTAACTTCCCCAACCGGACTCAACACAACCATCGCCCACCCCAAACGCTCCCAGCCCCCACTACACCGCACGACCCTCCTCTGGCAGATAATTCTATACCATTCGCCTGCTCGACTGAGTATTACTCATTTCTCATCTCTCCCAAATAACCAGCATAACAACGGCCCTGCTTCGCACCAGGAGTTGGGCGTTTCGGCGAGGAGGTCATTGTAAGGGGCAACAACCCCTTGCAGGCCGGTAAATGGTTCGTGCAGTTCGGTGTTCTCAAGGGGAATGGTAACAGGGACTTCAAGGTGCACAGGTACTTCAAGGCTGATCGGGATGGTTTGATCTACCGGGACATCCAGATTGAGGGCGACAGGGAGAATTGCTCCGGCCGGCAGGATAATGTTTGTCGGCACTGCCACACCGTTGAGGATGACCAAGGTGCCGGGAACCGTGGTGGCCTCGGTCAGGGTAACATTGGTGTTTTGATTGAGCGTGAGGGTAAACTGCACGGGAATGGTATCATCCACTGTGATGGAGTCATCCACGATGACTGTCGTTTCAATCGTGGCCGCGTCCATTTGCTGAAAGTTGGCTTGCAACCCACCGAGCAATTGCCCACCGATGAGCGACTTCAGGGTGAACAATTCGTTGAGGAGCACAATCACGACGATGATCAGTACGACTGTTGTGACCATGGAAATGGCGCTGGCAATGGACCAAAAAGCATAAAGGAATTTCCCCCCCTGCCAGACGTACCGGTTCTCACGTAATTGTTCCAGCCGTTCCTGGAAAGTTGGCCCTTGTTTTTCGGGGGTTGGGGGAGTTTCGGGTCCGGGAGAGTCTTCGGATGGAAATTCATCCATATCATCAAAATCATTAAATTCATCAAACTGATCGGCCATGGGTTTTCTCCTGCGGGTTGGGTTTCATGAGAGAGAATGTGTTACCTGTAACTGCTCAGGCTAAGAGTGAAAGTTTCCCTTCCCGACTAAGTAGTTACTATTACCTTAAAAAATATAGCATAGTATGGGAAATTTGGGAAATAGAATGAAGCAGGCAAACCCCAAACACCCGGTAAAGGGCGTTCCTACTTTTCAGAGTTATTTTCACTTATATCTGGTGGACGATTAGAAAAATCCCAACGGATCATCAACAAAAACCCCGAAGCGATCACCAACTCCCCAAACAGCACCCCCCGTTGCTGCCAGATGCCAAACGTTGGGATACGCGGCAGGGCTTCGCTGCCAAAGCCAAACACATCCGCCATCCCGGACGCAACAGCAACGACGTACCCCGTGCTGACCAGCCGCGAACCAATATCTGCCACAATCGTGAGTTGCTCTCCATTCCAGAGCGAGATCAACGCTACATACCCTCCAATGCAAATGAATGCCAACCCAATCAGGAACACGGCAATTTGCACAAACCCCGTCACCGGGCTGCGATCCATTCCAAACCAGGAAGGTTCCGCCCCCAGGATAAAGATCAACACCCCCGCAAGTGCTAAAGCCACCCCAAAGCGCTTCCGCACCGGATGGTTCCGGCGCTGGCGCGGGAAAATGGCCTGGGGGCGAGGGCGGTCGGCGGGGACGGGCATGGTTAATTTGTCAATTGTGAATGGGCAATTGATAATTGTTAATGGGGGAGGGTTTTTTCGAGGATGCGTTGCCAATTCAGGCCGAAGATATTGGCAATATCGGCATCGGAGTAGCCTTTTTCTGCGAGCATAGGTACCAGTTTATGCAGATCGGCAATGGTATCAATT
>DATDOR010000741.1:0-4320 GCA_035293165.1 Anaerolineales bacterium
CGGGTGAGTGGCAAAGGCCAAGGTCAACGGGGTCGAGCGTGAGCCAGGGGCCATGCAGGAAGAACGTATCCCCGCGCGAGCGAGTTCATCCACGAAGATAGAAGCCCAGAGCGTTGCGGGATTGGATATTGGATATTGGGGATTGGTTTTTGACTGCGCTTCCATATGTTGAATCTGTGAATCGCTGAATCTCTACAGGCCTAATGCCTTCAAAATGGGTTGGAATTTAAGTTCTGTCTCGTGCCATTCTTTTTCGGGGTCGGAGTCGCCGACGATACCCGCTCCGGCGTAGAGACGTATCCGTCTTCCATTCGCAACGGCAGAACGGATCGCGACCGCAAATTCACCGCTACCGTTCGGGGCCAGCCACCCGACCGGGGCGCCATACCACCCCCGTTGAAGGGGTTCCAATGCCCCAATGAGTTGGAGGGCGATCTCGCGCGGGGTTCCACCTAACGCGGGGGTTGGATGCAATGCCTGAACAACGGGAATAATTCCATTTCCATTCACCAATTGTCCGTAGATGGGTGTGCGCAGGTGTTGAATGTTGTTGAGCAAACACAGTTCGGGGAAGTCAGGAACTTCCAGATGAACTGTAAGGGATTGTAGGTTCTCTCGTAAGGCACGGACAACCAGGTCGTGCTCATGCCGTTCTTTAGGATTAGCGAGCAATTGCTGGCCAAGCATCTGGTCTTCCTGCCAGGTCTGGCCGCGCCGGGTGGAGCCTGCCAGCGCGACCGTGCGAAGCTCGCGGGCAGACACTTCGCCAAGCAATTCAGGAGTAGCCCCGAAAAAGGCGCGTTGGGGTTGGGGTTCAATCAAAAACCGGTAACAGTCAGGGTAACGGGCGGACAGCCGGGCCAGGAGGTCCGCCAATGGCAACGAACAGGCAAATTCGACATGGGCGGCGCGCGCAAGGACGGCTTTTTTCAGTTCCCCCTGGTGGATACGTTGGGTAGTTTCGGTGATCATCCGCACCCACTCATCATGGGAAGTGAAAGGGGTAATATCCAGGGCACGTAATTCGACTGGAATATCATCAATCGTGGGAGAGGTATAGTCCCCGGAAAGTCCCTGCCAAATTAGATCTTCAGCAGTTTCGCGTAGTTGGGAGGTGATGGCCGTGGAGTCTTCGCCGGGAGCGAGAACATGGTTGAGAGTCAGCCAGGTTTCCCCGTCGAAACGAGTGAGTTGGTAATGAGGAAGCAGGAATTGAGCCTCACAAAAGGCCGCCCAATAGGGATCCTTTTGATCACCTCCTGCTCGAAAAGAGAATCCGCCTGCGAGAACAGGATCGGCCCCTGTAGGAGACGCGCCTGCGGCCCGGTGAATGTGGTTGAATAACTGTACAGCATCAGCGGCGACTAGGCTAAACCGATCCGGTCCGGAGGCTGTCAATTGGGCAGCATTTCCAAATCCTGCAAAAGCGAGGGGAGATTTTTCACTCTCCCAAAAAACGCGGGGGTGACCTTTGCCCAAATGCAAGAAACTGAGCAACGAAGCCCCCGGCCAGGGGAGGGCATAAGTGAGGAGGGTTCCAGGCCGAAGGGCGGTCATCGTGCGGCTTCTTGTTCCAGTTCGTGAATGTGATCTTCCGAAACGCCGATGCTGCGAAGGAGAACCGTTCGGAGGGTAGGCAACACCCGCTCCGGTTCGGGTTGGCCGGTATGCACCCATCGGATAACGACTTCGTTGATGGCTCCAATCCATGCGTAAGCAGCGACCTCAGTGTCAAGAGGGGGAATGTCGCCCTCAGACACGGCCTGGTCGAGGTAACTTTTGATGATGGCAGCAAAACGAGCAAGGATTTCCAGACGTTTTTCTTCAAAGGTCTGCCCCAAACCAATGGCCTGGACGAGGAAAATTTTGGCGATGCTGCGATATTTGCCGAATGTTTCCAGGCCGATTTGGAGCGCGGCATTGACGCGGCGGACACCATCCGGTTCATGTTCGATGGCTTCGAGGAGTTTCTTTTCAAGCAGACCAGTAAATTCTTCAACGATAGCGAGGAAGATACGCTGTTTGCTGGGGAAGTGAAAGTACACTGCCCCTTTTGAAGTATCGGATTCTTCGACAATTTCATCGACGCGGGTATCGTGGTAGCCTTTATTGGAAAAGACTTTGACAGCTGCCGCGAGGATGCGGTCGCGAGTATTGGTTTCGGATGTGGGGGAATCGTTAAGGAAGGACATACTACCCTCCCGGTGGGTAAAGATGGATTTGCTGGTGATTGATAACAGACTGACCAGTCGGTCTACTCGTGAAATATAACACAAATAAGCGTTGAGGTCAATTCCCAAATATCGGAAGATCGTGTTATACTGGCAACCAGGTCTGCAAATCGCAAAGCCCGAAATCAATCAGCGAGTTCGCAGACAATTCCCTTTGTGCTTGACTTTGCAATTTCCATCCCCATTAAACTGGTACTTTAAGGTGATTCTTTCCCCGTTCCATTATGCAACTTAGTTTGACACGCAGTGTTATGACAAGTAAACCGGCCAATGGTCACGAACTCTCAGATACAGTCATCTTAAAACAGGCTGCTGGGGGGAACGAGCAGGCTTTTGGGATGTTATACGAGCGTTATGTCGGCCGGATTTATAATTACGTGTACTACCGCACCGGCAATCAATATGATGCGGAAGACTTAACCGCCCGGGTTTTTCTTCGGGCCATGAAGCACATTCAAAACTATCAGGATCGTGGAATTCCCTTCTCTGCCTGGCTATACCGGATTGCTCACAACCTGGTCGCCAACTGGCACCGGGATAACAGCCGGCGTCAGGAAGTTGCGTTAGAAGATACTTATGTAACCCATCAAGGCCGGGAACACCCGGAGACTTCCCTGCTTCTCAGTGAAGAACAAGATACATTGTTGGCAATCATCCGGCAGCTTCCAGCAGAGCGGCAGCAACTCTTGATCCTGAAATTCGTAGAACATCTATCAAACGCTGAGATCGGCCAAATTATGGGCCGCACGGAAGGTGCTATAAAAAGCTTATATCACCGGACATTGCTTTCGCTCCGCGGTAGTATGGATGACCAGTCCAATGGCTCCATCAATGGTCGAGTCAACGGGCAGAATGGTCAGGTGTCAAATGAATCTTTTTGAAAAGTTACGAAACAGACTCTCTGTAGTCTCAACCCCATCACTGGCCCCCGAAGAGGTGGAACATTTAGAGGCCGCGCTTCAGGATGTTTTCGTTCCCGTCACCCCACGTAAGGATTTCGTCGAACGGTTGAACCGCCAGCTCATCACATCAGGGTCCCTGGCTCGGAAACAACCTGCAATAATTTCCAATCAAGAGCAGAAAACCCGCGAAACACTTCTCATTGGGGCCGCAACTTTGCTAGGAGCAGCAGCCATCTTTGCGGCAGGTTTTCGTGTAGCGCTTGCTTTGTTAGGCGCCGCTGGAATCCTCGTCCAATGGCTGAATCGGAAATCTGACGATAAACAGACGCCAATGCAGCGTGCGGTTTAAAGTTTTTCCTGAAAAGTAACAACCCCGGATGTTAGCGCCGGGGTTGTTTGTTTTTAACTGAGCAATGAATACGCACAGTTCAGGATTCTTCGAGCAACTCCTTTGCCAGCCAGCGTGCTTCGGCGAGTAAATCCACATCGCCCGGGAGAATGTGTTCAGTGGTGATTTGCCAGACGAAATGGGCGGCGATTTCCCGGACGCGGGGAGACGCCTGTTCGGATTGGGAGAGGGTTTTGAGGGCGTTCAATGCACTGGGTTTGGGTAAGGAGATGTTCTGACGCTGAAAATACTCCCGAATCACTTCCCCAGCCGCGCGGCGGGCACAGACGCGAGCCATGCCTTCGTTTCCTTCCGCACGAGCTTGCTCGCCGCGTTGGAGTTCGCGGAGGTATTTGGGCTTCCAGTGAAGGGACACAGTTAGCGAAATTTCACTCGACTTTCGTCATTGATCGTCGCATCGCTCAACCTCCAGATTTATCCATATTTGGTAACTGCTCAGGCTAAGAGAGAAAGTTTCCCTTGCCGGCTGAGTAGTTACCATACAAGATACATTCTCTTGCGCTACATTAAGAGAGCCATAGAATAGCATGAGTTTTTGCTACAAGCAAGCCATACAAGCCCGCCAAAATGAACCATCCATTACAGGATCATGTAAAATTGACATGCCCTCACGCTTCCAAATTCACAATTGACAGTTCATTTTCCCATGCCTCGTCGCTCTCCTTCTCCTTACCCTCTGTTCGCCCTCTCTTTGCTTCTCCTTTTGATCCTGCCTGGCCTTGCAGCCTGCACCGCCTTCCCTACAGCTACCGCACCCGCTGCAACACCTGCGGATACC
>DATDOR010000742.1:0-4631 GCA_035293165.1 Anaerolineales bacterium
CGAGTAAAACGCGCGCCGTGCCGCGTCAATCCCAGAAGCTGGCAGGGCGGCATATCCCAATCCTATTAACACATCACGCAGCAGGCTAGATGTGGTCCGCTCAACCAGATCATCTTCCCTGCGGGCATAGTGGCTCTCTAGCGTTTCTCGAAACACGTTCAAAAACGGCTTGATTTCTACAGCGACACCAGCCTGATGAAAGGCGTCCAGTGCCGCCTGGCGCGCCTCTGCCAACACAGCGGGCCATTCTCCGTTGAAGTACATCAGCGTGTTTCCGAGGTCAAAGATGATGGCTTGGATATTCTTCATTTCTGTGGATAAACAAGTTGTATTTTCGGCCTGACAGCCCCATTGTGTGGGATAAACGTGGGATAAATGTGGGATAAATGTGAATCCCGCTAATTATCCGGCAGCAGTTTCACGCGTGGGGGATTAAAGTTGGGGACATTCAGAGTCATATCCGGGAGATTTGCTTGTTCTCCAGGGCCGGTCAAAATCGAATAGCTCACTTCCTGGCAATCGGATTCTCGACCGGCACGGGATAAGTTGAGCACGATGAGGTACAGATATTCGTATTGGCTGGCATCTACTGAAATTTGCCCACCCTGGAGCCGAAATATATCCGCTTCCGTATCTTGCAGCCCCACCACCAGCCCATGCTCCAGCCCTTGTAAGGTGATGGCTACATTTCCCTGCCCGAAGATTTCAATAAAATCGGCTGCCATTTGAGCAATCCCTATAAGGGGGGAGAATGATCGTCCGGCCTCGATTTCTCCCTTGAGGAGAACGGTGGGATAGCCAATGCCCTCTTCAAACGCGCGCGTGAGCAGCGCTACGGAAAACCCGCGAAAAACTTCGTCGAGGTCAGCATCTACCCCCGTCAGGGCCATTTCGAGTGCGGCATAACCATCCTGTGTTGCCAGGCTCTCCCAGATGGCACGGATTGCGTCATTTCCATAGTGCTCTGAAATGTAGCGGAGAAAGATCCACATCCCATACCAATGCCCCCCGTCATCCAGACCCTCCTTTCCTTCTGCAACCTGACAGGTATGGGGCGACCCGAATACTGCATCTAAATAATAGTCCTGGTCGTTGATGTCATCATAGACCATGTCCTCCATCCATGTGGCTGTTGCTTCCCACAACCAGTTTGCTGGTTCATCGCTATCATACCCAAATTGGATGGCATGGTTGAATTCGTGGGCGGCTGTCACACGCATAATATCCAGCGGGGGGAGAAGGGAATATTCCCGGTAATCGTTATCGAGGGAGATGTAAGAATGTGAGGCATTGGTTTCAATCGCTGGCGTGTTGGGGTTATCACCCACGGTTGTGTCTCGATACCCCCCATCGGTGAAGCCAGCGGTCCCATCGTCGAAAATGTCTTCCAGATAGATGTCGTACCGCGTGTCCCCACCAATTCCCTTATCTGAGGGCGGCGCAGCCCACCCCAGCTGGACAATTTCCACCTGCCAGGATAACTCCATTGCTTCGGACACCGCTTCAATGTATTCAGGCACACCATTGCCGTTGTCGTCTGTAGAAGCGACCGCATCCCGCCCTTCAAACGTGTAATGGATGAGAAAATGTTCGGTTCCATAGATCAAAACGTCCCCGCTCAGGTCGGGACGGTCGGGGTCATCGAGGGCAGCCGGATTGATGGTTGGGGTGGGATGGATGGAGGTCGCGGTAGGAGTCGGTTCGGGCGTGTTGGTTGGCGTTGGGGTTGGCGTTGGGGTCGGCGTCGCGGTGGGCGGGCGGAGGTCGTCTCCTTGCCGGGGTAACGCGGCAATGGCAGGGACGGTGGGGGTTGGTGTGGGCGGGAGAAAAGGGGAGAGAACGTAATTGCAGGCCAGGGAAGCAAGCAAGAACGGAACCAACAATAAACTGGCTCGAAACAGGCGGCGAGGAGGCACAGTAGAGATTATACCCGTTTGAGAAGGCTCATTTTCTATCCTGGCTACTTCAAGCTCTCCCTCGTGTATACCAATAAATCAACCCCGCTCCCAACAGCATCCCCGGTATCACAATCAACCCCGCTTCGGGGCCGAACGCGCCGCCGGTGATCAACTCCGGGCCGGTGTTTTTGTGAATGAGCAGGCCGGGGGTATCCAACCCGCTGACGGGGAAGCCGAAAAAGGTGTTCTCGAAAAAGTTCCAGCCGATGTGCAAGCCAATCGGCAGCCACAATTCTCGCTTCCTGACGTATCCATAAGCCAGAAATAACCCGGCCAGGACCAACCCTATGATTGCGATCCAGGTCACGTGAGGGTTCCCCAAATGCAGCAATGCAAAAAAGATCGAGGAGAGCGCCACTCCAACGGGCAGATTCACTCCATCGGCCATATTTTGAAGCCAGTAGCCTCGACTGAGTAGTTCCTCATTCCAGCCCACCAGGACGAAAACGAAAAACATCGTGAACACCATTGACCCAACCATTGCGGGAGTTTGACGCTGCCAGAGAAACGCCTCAAAGTGAAGCCACCCCAACGCCCACTCCGCAACGTAAATGGCCCCCATAATCGCCGCGGGGATCAAAATCCCAACCAACAAATCGCGTCCAGCCTGTAGATTCCACCACAGTCCCAGGCTGGCGAATGAACGGCGATCTACAAATCGTCGGGCCAGAAAGGTGGAAGGCGTAAGGACAATGAGAAAGATAGCCTGATTGACCAGTTGATTGGTAATCAGGCCATCATTTCCGGTAATCAACAGAATAACGCCCACTCCCCCCCCGAATAAAATCATTAAGACGCCGAAGAACAGCCCATGGGCCAACAATCGCCACCCGGCACGCAGGCGGCGTTCTTTAGAGGAGAGAAATAGATTGGAGATAAGCGAACGTTGGGAAGACGGCCTCATGGTTCATAAAAAGAAGCGGGAAGCGGGAATCTGGAATTCCCGCTTCCCGCTTCTTAATTCCTTTTATTCTTTTTTTTCGAGTATTCATACTACTATTGTCAATAAATTCTATTCTTTCTTCTTCTTGTCCCGTCTGAACAACTTCTTTATCGCAGTAAACCGTTCCACCTCTTCGGGTTTGGAGCGATTTCGCCAGGCTTGCCAGATACCAAAGCCGAGACTGAACGCACCGAAGAGCAGGAAATTTCCTTCCGGCTGGGGATTGTCCCCCTGGGTCGTAATCCAATACATGAAGAGCAACCCCAAGCCGACAAGGATGAAAAAAGTACCCAGACGGTAGCTGAATTCCATGAGTTTTGAATGATACGGTAAGGGGGGGTGTCAAAGAAGCACCCCACAAAGCGTATCAATTACGCAATTACCGTCCTGCTCTGCTCATGCATATAAAGCGGCAAGTAATAATGCCCGCCTGCGTTTTTGCCGCTGGAGCCGGAGCCTTTCCAGCCGCCAAAAGGTTGGAAGCCAGGCCACGCGCCGGTGGTCGCGCCCTGTGGGCGGTTGGCGTAGTTCACGCCTGCTTCAATATTATCGAAGAACCAATCGGCTTCCTCGGTTGTACCGTAAAACCCGGCAGTCAGGCCGTAGTCCACATCGTTGGCGAGCGACATGGCTTCTTCCAGGTTTTTTACCTTTTGGATCATCGTAATGGGGAGGAACATTTCATGCTTCCATAAATGATGATCGTTGGGGACGTCGGCAACCAGTGTGGGGGCGCAGAAATAGCCTTTGCCGTAGTCGCCCTCGGTCAGCACTTTGCCACCGGAGAGGAAACGGCCGTGCTGGGAAAGTTCTTCGTTGAAGTTCTTGAAGGCGTTGTACGCCCATTGGTTGATGACCGGCCCCATGAAGACTTCCCGTTTGGTCGGGTCGCCGACGACGAGCTTGTCGGTGGCTTCGGTCAGGCGGGAGGCCATTTCATCGTATACGGGAGCTTCGACGTAGATGCGGGAGGCTGCCGAGCACTTCTGCCCTTGTAAGCCGAACGCGGAGCGGATGATGCCTGCGGTGGCGCGCTTGAGGTCGGCGTGGCGGGAGACAATGGCGGGGTTTTTTCCGCCCATTTCGAGAACGGTCGGGCGCGGGTATCTGCCGTTGGCGAAGGTACGGTAGATTTTCATGCCCACATCGAACGAGCCGGTAAAGGTGATGCCGTCCACGTCGGGGCTGTCAATCAACGCCTGTCCAACGGTGCCCCCCCCGCCGGTGACATAGTTAAAGACCCCGTCGGGCAGCCCCGCGTCGCGGAAGCACTCCGCAAGCAGGCGAACGGTAAACACCGTGTCCGAGGCGGGTTTCATCACAATCGCGTTCCCGGCGGTGAGGGCAGCCCCGGCAGGCCCGCCGGTGAGCGCGCAGGGGAAGTTGAATGGACTGATGACCACCCACACCCCGTACGGGCGCAGGACGGAGACGTTGCGGGATTTGTAGCCTTTGAGCGGGTCAACGCCCATCGTGACGACGTAGCCATTGTTTTCTTCTGTTTGATCACAGGCGTAGCGGATCAGATCGGCAGTTTCGGCGGCGTCGCCCATCGCCTCCATGCGGTTTTTGCCCACTTCCATGGAGATCACGGCGCCGAATTTGAAGATGCGTTCGTCAATGAGGGCGGCAGCTTTCCGCATGAGGGCGATGCGTTCCTGCCAGGGGGTACGCCCCCAAACTTTCGCGGCTTTCCGGGCGGCGGCAACGGCACCCAACGAGTCTTGTGC
>DATDOR010000743.1:0-3755 GCA_035293165.1 Anaerolineales bacterium
ATCTGCCGGTCCGCCCGGTGGGTGTCGAGGACGATGAAGAGGATATTCGGGGTTTTGGGTTTTGGCATAAATTATTTCCGTATCCTATCAGACCCTAAGGTTTTGACAGGTATCATGAGGATTGGAGAGCAAGTGTTTTTCAAGGAACTGACCAGTATGATTATCTGTGGAAACCCTCAGGGTCTTACATGATTGAAAGAAGCAGTACACTCCCTGCGCCGACCACCAGCCCGCTGACCAGTTCACCGAATGTGTGGCGTTTCAAATAGCGGCGGATGTAAAAGGTGAGCACGACAAAGGGAAACAAGATGAAGCTGAATACCGCTCCAAATGCCTGCCCGGCAAGCAGTGTAAGTGCCATAATCGCAGAAACGTGGGCGCTGATCAACCAGACGGTATTTGCAAGGGCTAACACCAACATGATCACAAGGTGCGAGAGGATCAGGTTCGTTAGCAAGGGCAACTCGGCCCAGGTGCGGACTACGACGAAAGTGAGGATCGCGCCCATCAGGCCGATCCGGTACGGAGTACGTCGTTCTTCCGGGCTGCTAACGTGAATATCATGCACGCGCCCGATTTTGTGCAAGTAAACGACATAGAGCACAGGGAGCAAGTGAGCCAAAAGCCCATACAAAGCCGCCCAAAGCAGACTATCTGCCGCCGGATGATCTGCCCAGGCCATAAGGAATGCAAAAGCTGGGAACAAGGCTGGTGGGCTGGCGATGTTTGAGTAGAAGCGGGCGGCTCGTACCAGGCTGGTGAAGGTTTTGGGGTCTCTATCCAGAGGTTGCTGGCGCATAAGTTTCCTTGATTGGTGTCCTGCGAACGGCGGCAATTGTACCATCCTCAGATAACCTTGGCGTAGAGGTAAAAAAAGAGGGTAAAGCCTTTCTTCGAGCTTTATGGCTCTTTGGGATTTGCCGTGGTTAATGCCAGATTTTGGGGTGTGAGTGGGGTGTACACCCCACTCACACCCCAAAATCTGGAGACCTGCCCGCCGATTCCTAAAGAACCTTTCTTCGTAGCTTTATCCTTAATTCTGTGTCGTGTATAATACATTGGTAGAAGAAAAGTTAATTTGATTCACTCATCAAGGAGTATGAAATGGCATATCAACTCGGTATAGATATATCCAAGTGGCAAGAAAAAGTAGACTGGAATCGCGTCCGCGCCGCCGAAATTAAATTTGCGATGATGCGAGCTGTTGTTGGCACTTGGCCAGACTCCCGTTTCGCCAACCATTGGGCAGGCTCCAAAGCGGTTGGTTTATTGCGTGGTGCTTACCACTATTATCTCGATGAACAGGACCCAAAAGCCCAGGCTAAAAAACTCTTCGATGTCTTGAATAGCACCGGGGATTTAGGGGAGCTTCCTCCCGCCTTGGACATCGAAGATATCAACAACCCCATACTTACCGCCAGCAAAATCAAACTTTGCCTTGAAGAGATCGAAAGGCTTTTTGGGCGCACACCCTTTGTATATACACGGGCCACAACCTGGAATCCAAGAATCGGCAAAGTCACCTGGGGTTCCCGCTATCCCCTCTGGGTTGCTCACTACACCATCAGCGGTTGGAAGGACAATCACATTCAACGCTCCCTCAATGAAACCAAACCCGACTGCCCCTCTATCTGGAGCAATTGGGACATCTGGCAATTCACCGATAAAGCCCCAGCCAGTGGTTATGGTGTAAGCGGGCCGACTGTTGACCTTGACTTTGCAGAAGAAGCAACCTTGAAGCGTCTGACCGGGAAATCTATCCCAACCGGAACGGGAACCGGTACCGGCACAACGCCTCCTCCCACCACAACCAGTGACCCCTTTGACACCAAAGACTTGCCTGCACTGACGCCATCCCTTTCCGTAAAAATCAGACCACCCGGGATGAATATTCGGAGCAATACAGATGTCCATGGCAGCAGTCCAGGCGGGGCAGTTGTAGGGGCAGCCACCTCCAATAGTATCCACAAAGTCCTCGAGGTGACCCGGGTCAATGACCGCATTTGGGCCAGAATTGGCACTGGGAAATGGGTCGTCGTTGAAAAACGCGATGGAACGGTATATGCAGAATTTGTCAATACAAGCAGTACATCTACAGGAACAGGCACCCCGCCTCCGCCTCCACCCCCAGCGAGCAGCGACCCCTTCGACAATAAAGCGCTCCCCGCTGTCACCAGCGCCCTCTCCGTTCGCGTCACTACCGGAATGCTCAACCTTCGCAAAACAAACACAACCGCTAACGGAGTCCCGAACGGCAGCCCCAATGGAACTCTGTCGCAACATGCCATCCGCAAAGTCCTGGAAGTTGTTCGCATCGAAGACCGTATCTGGGCCAGGATTGGGCCTGAGCAATGGCTCGTCGTCGAAAAACGCGATGGGACAAAGTATGCCGAATTTGTAAACGCGTAGTCTCGATACCTCACACAAAATGGGCAAGTCTGTGGCTTGCCCATTTTTTTGCTTGTTGACAACCCCTATCGAGTATGTTAATCTATACACACTTCTCAAGGAAACCAGATATGCGATACCAAAACATTTTACGCACCCACAAAAGTATATCTGCCCAATTCGCGCTCCCCACCCGCTGGGAAGAGACGCCCCAACTCGTATCGCAACACCAGGAGTCCCAGGCATAAAGCTATCCTCCTTCACGTTTTGCGATGCGGGCTGAACTCAACAGCCCGCTTTTTTTGTTTTGTAGCGCAAGATGTTTGCGCCCTCAACAAAGGAACACAAACCAACATGCAAACCATTACCGCCTTTTCCCTCAAGCCTCATATCCACCCCTGCCCGGAAAATTGCTGGCTCATACCCGGCGCCTCCATTTCCATGCAATGGCCTTTTTCCTACAGACTCAGCAAAGAGACGGCAGATTCAAACAACTTTATATCATGGCGCAAGCACCATCCAATATAATGGGATGATTCCATCTTTTTCCAGACCAGTGCGGACCGCCACCCCAGGCAGTCCGCACTTTTTTGTTTATTTGCCTCAAGACTTCCAAAGTCTTAATAGCATTAAGCCTGTTTTGACAACCTCTTGAAGACTTCGGAAGTCTCGACCGGGCCGGAAGCTCAACGGCTGAGCAGCGGTCTTATAAGCCGCCGGATGAGGGTTCGATTCCCTCACGGCCCATGCGGTAACGCAAATCCTGCTTTCGCTTTCGCAGGCTGGGTTCCGCTTTGGAGATGCGTATAAGGGGAGCGCACTCCTCCGGCAGGGGCTTTGAAGAGTGTGCCCCTTCCACTCTGGGTTACCGGTTGCAGGTTGGGTGAAAGCACCTGTAACCGGTAACCCGCAACTTTCAGCATGGTGACCGTAGCTCAGTTGGTAGAGCGTCCAGTTGTGGCCTGGAAGGTCGCGGGTTCAAACCCCGCCGGTCACCCCTAAATGAAAACCAATGATGCCTGTATTACTCCTCAACGCCTCCTACGAACCTGTCACCGTCATCACGCACCAGCGGGCTGTTTCTCTGCTCATGCGCGAACGCGTCGAGGCCGCTACCGATCACATCCTGCCCATTCATGGCGTAACCAGCATCTTCCGCCTGCCTAGCGTGGTGCGTCTTCGGCGTTATATTCGGATTCCTCGGAACGGCATCACCTGGAGCAAGAAAGCGGTTCTCCAGCGCGACAACTACCGATGTATCTACTGTGGACTCCGCCCTGGCGACTGGCAGGGCAACACTCACCTGAGTCGGCGCGATTTCACGGTTGACCACATTCTCCCCCGCTCCCGCGGTGGCGGCGATACCT
>DATDOR010000744.1:0-4034 GCA_035293165.1 Anaerolineales bacterium
ATTCAATAGGGTTGATTCTGTTACTCACGGGAGCCTCCTTGGGGCATATATTAGTAAATAAGCAAATACAAACATCCTTTCCCTGAATAGCAGTATACAGACCAATGAATTCTGAGTCAACTATTTTAATTCGAGACTTCCCAAACCCCTACCCCAGTGTTATAATCCCGCCCCGCGCTGCTAAGAGCGACGTTTGTGCCGCAAAGAGCGGTTTTATTTTGCAATTTTGAGGAAACTGAAATGAGCCAGGAAATTTTAAACTCCGTTCTTGCCCCGGAAAACCCCAACATTCCCCAGGTTAACCCTGGCGATGTCGTTGATGTCCATGTTCGTATTAAGGAAGGCAACCGCGAACGAATTCAGGTCTTCCGTGGAACCGTGATTCGGACTCGCAATGGTGGTAATGAAGCCAACTTTACCGTTCGCCGCATAGCCAGCAACGGCATTGGCGTTGAGCGCACTTTCCTTCGCCGCTCTCCGCTGATCGAAAAAGTTGTCGTCGAGCGCCGCTCTTACATTCGCCGCTCCAAGCTCTATTTCCTTCGCGACCGAACTGGTAAAAGTGCCCGTCTCAAACAAAAATTTACCCACAAAAATTAGGGCTCTTTGGGATTTGCCGCGGTTGCCTCCCCGCCGATTCCTAAAGAACCAAAATTAGTGAAGATCCATTCAGAGTGATAAAGGGTGCAGCGAGAAATGAGCTGCACCTTTTTACGTTTTCCAGGAAATTCGATGATCAAACCTGTTATTGGTGTTACCACCTTTCACACCGATAGCCGCCGTGGCTACACTTACATTTCCGTCACCGAGGCCTATGTCAAAGCTGTGGCAAATGCAGGTGCGATTCCCGTATTGATTCCGCTCGGCTTGCCGGAAGAAGACCTGGACCAATTGCTATCAACGGTGAGCGGGGTTCTGTTCACCGGCGGGGGCGACATGGATCCGGCTCTGTATGGCGGGCTTCCCCATCCCACCGTTCATGATGTAGACCCTGTCCGGGATCAGATGGAACTTCATCTTGCCCGACGAGTGGTCGCGCGCGGGGAACCCTTCTTCGGCATTTGCCGTGGCTTACAGGTGATTAACGTCGCGCTCGGTGGCAGCCTGTATACGCATATCCAGGATCAGCACTCGAACGCCCTCAAGCATGATTTCTTTCCGGGGCGTCCGCGCAATTTTCATGCCCACCCGGTAAAAGTAGATGAAGGAACCACCCTTGCCGGGATTCTCGGCCAACCTATCGTCCAGGTCAACAGCCTGCACCATCAGGGCATTGATCGCCTCGCCCCGGGTTTGACGCCCACCGCCTTTGCTCCTGATGGCATCACCGAAGCCGTCGAACTTCCTGATCACCCTTTCGGACTTGCGGTGCAGTGGCATCCCGAATGGTTGCAGGATCAAGCCGAAATGCGGGCACTGTTCACTGCATTTGTCCACGCAGCGGGGAATGGGAAGGCGTAAAACGTGCAGCGTGGTGGCATGAAACGTGAAGATGTGAAAAGTTACGCTATGAATTCTGCCCCAATTGGTCTTTTCGACTCTGGAGTAGGTGGATTATCTGTTTTGCGCGTTATACGCGAACAACTCCCCCATGAAAACCTTCTCTATTTCGCTGACCAGGGGCATGTTCCCTACGGCCCTCGCCCAATCGAAGAAGTCTGCGAGTTTTCCGAAGCCATTACACATTGGCTGTTGGCGCAGGACGCAAAAATGATCGTCATCCCCTGTAATACCGCCTCCGCCGCTGCGCTGCATTATCTCCGCAAGACCTTCCCCGATGTGCCCTTTGTAGGCATGGAACCCGCCGTGAAACCTGCCGCCGAACAGACACAAACGGGCGTCGTCGGCGTGCTGGCGACGCCCGTTACTTTTCAAGGGGAATTGTACGCCTCAGTCGTGGAACGCTTTGCCCAGGGCGTGATTGTCCTCCAGCATACCTGCCCAGGCCTCGTTGCCCAAATCGAACAGGGAGCGATCACCGCACCCAAAACGCGATCCATTCTCGAACAAGCACTGGCCCCCATGCTCGCCCAAAACATTGACACCGTTGTTTTAGGCTGTACCCACTACCCCTTCGTCATCCCATTGATTCAAGAAATTACCGGCCCAAACGTCCGTGTCATTGACCCTTCTCCTGCTATCGCGCGGCAAGTCAGTCGTCTACTTCCTTATCCCGCTGCGAGTGAAAAGGGAGAAATGCGTTTTATGACGACTGGAAATGCACACAAACTTCAAGAATTATTGAATAATCTTTTGGGATTGGCCATGCCAACAGAGCAAATAGCCTGGGAAAAAGTGGTTTCAGGCGGCTCGTAAATTCCAATTCTCTTTAACCAGTATAATCTGCTACTACTGAATAATCTGGAGAAAAGAGTACTTGACAAATACTTCGCAAAACACCCTCTTCAAAAAACGCATTGCCCTCACCCAGGAACATGGCTCTTGGGTATTTCTCTTCAGCCCATTGCTAATTGGGTTGTTTGCAGGGGAAAGGTGGACGGTGACAAGCGGATTTCTGATTTTGACCGCACTAGCCGTATTTTTATTCAAACAACCACTGACAATGGCAGTAAAAATTATGAGCGGGCGGCGCGGGCGGCAAGACCTGCCAGCCGCATATTTTTGGATGGGGGTGTATGGGGCGTTCGCACTGATCGGGTTTGTGGGGATGTGGGTGCAAGGTTTCGGGTGGCTAGCGGTGTTGGCTTTGCCGGGAATTCCCGTGTTGGTTTGGTATTTGTATCTGGTATCCAGGCGGGCGGAGCGGCGGCAGATAGGAGTGGAGATTGTGGCAAGCGGCGCGTTGGCGTTGAGCGCTCCGGCCGCGTATTGGATTGGCATTGGAGAGACAAATCCGTTGGGATGGTGGTTGTGGCTGCTGGCCTGGTTCCAGTCGGCGGCTTCGATTGTGTATGCGGCGCTGCGATTGGAACAACGGGGTTGGAAGGAGGTGCTACCCCTGGAAATGCGGTTGAAAGCGGCAGGACGGGCGTTGGGCTATACGGGATTCAATTTGGGATTGGTACTCCTCTTGGGGTTCAGAGACACCGTTCCGGCGGGGGTGGGGTGGGCATTTGCCGTGCAGTTTGCGGAAACCGTCTGGGGCGCGGTTCGCCCGGCGATTAATCTGCGCCCCGCGCGGATCGGGGTCCGGCAGTTAATTGTCTCTTCCCTGTTTACAGTTTTGTTTATCGTCTTTTGGTGAGGAGATTATTCGAGCACCCCGGCTGTATGAAGGATTTGTACGATGTCTTTGTCGCCACTTTCATCTGCGATTTGCAGGGCTGTCTGTCCGGCGTCATTTTTGAGATAGGGGTTTGCCCCGGATGAGAGCAGCAATCGAAGGGCATCGAGATTGCGCCACCGGATTGCCCACATCAAGGCCGTATTCCCTTCATAATCCTGCAAATCAAGATCTATTCCAGCATTGATCAGCGTTCCCAGGATGCCTAAAATACGCCGCTGAGGCTTGACAATTCCATCTGGCTGCTCGATCGCTAGCATTAAGGCATTTGCTCCGCGTGAGTCGTGGACGTTTAATTTTGCAAAAACAGCTAACAAGGCCACGATACCCCGATGCCCTCCGCAGGCTGCCAGGAGTAAGGGTGTACCCTTTAGTATACTGCCTCTGGCTTCCCGGTTTGCTCCTGCGGCAAGCAAATCTTTGACTACATCTGTATGCCCCAGGTGCGCGGCCCAGGTCAAGGCGGTTTCGCCATGAGAGTCGCAGATATCGGGGTGAGTGCCTTGTTGAAGGAGTTGGCGAACGCGGGGAGAATTCCCATCTATGGTTGCTTGAATGAGGGAATCCATCTGTTTTTTTCAGTCAATCAAGGAGCCGGTAAAACAAACCATGGATTAATAAAGCCCCCACTAAACCGTACTTCAAAATGAAGATGCGACCCCGTTGAATTTCCGGTGCTGCCTGCGTACCCCACCGTTCGACCAGCGGAAACGCTGGCTCCACACCCAACCGCGACACTGCTCAGATGGGCGTACAGCGTTTGGTAGCCGTTGCCATGATCGATCATGGC
>DATDOR010000745.1:0-3932 GCA_035293165.1 Anaerolineales bacterium
GACATGCAGGCCAAGCGGCTGGTTTTCCCGTCCGTAGATGACGGCTCCAGTGGTAGAGATGAGAGAGACGGGCTGCCGGGCCGCTTGCAGGATGGAATAGATGAGGTGGGAAGTGGTCGTTTTCCCATCTGTACCGGTGACGCCGATGACGGTCAGTTTGCGAGCGGGATAGCCATTCAGGGTCACGGCGATCAACGCCCGAAGAAAGTGGTAGGCGTGCATCAGGCGGCGGGGGATGCGTTTTTTGATGGCAGAGAACATGATTCCTTACAAGCCACAAGTCTGTGATTTGCACCCAAAAGGTAATTACTCAGACCCTAAAGGTTTTTCTCGTTGAATTCTGGTGACCCTTTGCAAGAAAAGCTGGTTTTTACTCGGTCTTCTCTTGCAAAGAAAACCTTTAGGGTCTGGCCTGAGTAGTTACTCCAAAAGAAAAGGGCTCTTTGGGATTTGCCGTGGTTGCCTCCCCGCCGATTCCCAAAGAACCAAGAAAAGAGTAAGTGAGCGTGGAGTTGTTTTTCTCTACGCTCTGGAATTAATTTAAATTTTGCGAACTGGAATGTGACGTAATTTTGGAAATAACGGCTCTCATTGTGGCGGGCGATTTCTAAGAGCCTTTATTCCTTCGCTCATATTAGGATCAAAGACCTAGCATGGATGGCAGGTCGAAGTAATATGCCGCAGCTAACGGGACGACAACACAGAGACAAAACAGGACAAGGCACCCGACTCCGACCAAAATGTATGTGCGCCGGTTATCCTTAGGGGCTTCAACTGGGGTGGAGGAATGCAGCGGGCCAGTTGGAGGCATCTCCGAGGGAGCGGGGAAAGAGGGGAGTTCATAGGGTTCGGCTGGCGGGGGGATAGGCGTTAGCATCGGCGTGGGTTCCGAGTCCATCTCTGTCTCGAACGCCCTGGCAGGGGGGACAGCGACGGTTGCATCCGCTTCTTGCAAAGCAGCTTCAAAGACCAGGATCACGTGCTCGCCTAATTGCAGTGTATCGCCGGGAACCAGGGTATTTGGGCCGCTAATACGTTGGTCGTTGACAAAAGTCCCGTTCGTTGATCCCAGGTCTTCGACGATTACTTCACCAGCTTGAATGACGAGCCGGATATGTTTTCGAGATACTTCGGCGTCGTTGATGACGATTTCGTTGCTGATGTCCCGCCCAACGTGCATTTCCGCTTTGGAAACGGTAAACACTTTTCCGATGGATGGGCCAGCGCGCATGACCAATTGGAAAGATTGCGTCGCCATGTTTTTCTCCTTGAATGGATTTCTGAAATAGTGTAATGGCTTTTCTGTAAAGAGTCAAACTGAATTTATCTCCTGGGTGTCGTTCAAATCAGGGATTTTGAATGGACACTATCTCCCTCTTTTCCTCCAAACATGCTATCATAAATACATGCCCATGCCTACATTGGAACGCATCCTCATCGTCGAAAGCGATCCTATTACCCGTGATCTGGTGGCCCGCCAATCGTTGCAGCCATTTGGCTACCAGGTCAAAACTGTTTCTCTGGCCAGTGACGCGATCCTCCAATTTGCACAATTTAACCCGCAAGTGCTCATCACCCACTTGAAACTCCCGGATTTGAGTGCGAAAGATTTGCTCGCCGTGTTGCAATCGCAAGGGATGGATATTCCCGTGATTGTGATCGCCGATAAAAACGAGCACACGGACATCTTACATGCTTTCCGGTTGGGGGCGACGGATTATCTCACCACCCCGATTCGCGAGGCAGAGGTCGTTACAGCAGTCGAGCGGGCGATCAAAACCGTGCGTTACCAGGTTGAGCGAGAAGAATTGGCTAAAAAAGTTCAACAAGCCAATGCCGAATTGCAACAACGTGTACGGGAATTAACGACCATTATCGCATTGGGGAAGGCGGTTACGTCCGTTACTAATCC
This sequence comes from Anaerolineales bacterium, assembly GCA_035293165.1. Taxonomy (GTDB): domain Bacteria; phylum Chloroflexota; class Anaerolineae; order Anaerolineales; family JABWBV01; genus JABWBV01. The sequence goes on from DATDOR010000745.1 coordinate 1,913, forward strand.
GCAGACATTGTTCAAAAAGATCACCGAGGGTTCGATCCTGGTGACAGATTCCGACCTGGGGTGGCTGCTGATACGCGACGAGCGGCATAATGTCTTGCTGTTGCGCGCCCAGCACAATATGCCTGAAGACCTGGATGGGCGGCTTAATCGTCCCTTTGACGACGGGATCAGTTCTCTGGTCGCATTGTCCGGGGAGCCTTTGACCTTACATGGGGACCCAATCAAGCGTTTCAAGATACAAACCGCCGGGCAGGCGATCATGGTTATGCCCATCAAAGCACAGAAACAAGTCATCGGGCTGTTGGTCGTCATGCGGAGGAAGAACAACCCCTACACCAAAAGCAACCAGTTCTTACTGGAAGCGGTAGCCGATTACGCCGCGATTTCCCTCGTCAACGCCAGTTTGTTCCAGGCCGTGGAAGAACGCGCCAAAAAGCTGCAACAAAAGGTGGAAAAGGGTTAGTCCCGATACATCCCCCGTTGAAATCCTGACCCTTTGCGCTGGGGACTGTGTTTTTGCAAATAGGTACTGAAGCGACTGTCCATCTCCAGGCTAAACGCCATCCAATCGGGGACCATAATCACAAACCCTGTCTCCCTCGGCGAAAAGATAAATTTGGAAAAAAAGAACTTCAAAATATTCGGGGAAAGCGGGTACGCGCGCAGATGAATAACAACCGCCGTGTCACCGATGAACGGATCCAAATAGGTGCGCTCCGCCCATGAAAATTGTTCGGCGTCAAATAGCTTGTGAAACTCGGCGGATCGGATTTCGATGATCCGTTTGTATGAAGTTTTGAGCTTTATGAAGGGGGTGCGAATGACAAAGTGATCGGCATTGGCCTGCACGTAACTCAAGCGCCGCCCAAAAAAGGCAATGGCGCTGATGCCCAGGCAGACGATCCATGCGATCAGAATCACTCTATCTACCCAACCTGTCCGGTATAGCGAAGTGAACGCACTCCCGTACCACCACAACCCCAACATCACCAACCCCAACAGCAGCGTAATCCCCCACAGGCGGTCCATGGTGCGCCGGTACATCAAAAATGGATAACGCTTTCCAGGTTTACTGCGCGTCTTCTTCCTTTTTTGACCACTTTTTGTCCGGTACATGCTGCGCCTCCATCTTTATCACAAGGCCATTTCTTCGACTCTCACTTCGCTAACACTTCCAGCCTCGCCAACGACGCCGCCACTCGTTTCAAGCCAACCTGTTCAAAAAAGATGTCCACGGTTTCGTCGCCATCCTGTAACCGGCTGTTCAGAACCATCCCCTCTCCCCAGGCCGGGTGGCGCACCCGCATCCCGGCGGAGTACTGCGCCCGCGCGGGAGGCTGTAACGCATTGATTTGTGCCCATTGTGCAGGCTCAGGAGACATCTGGCTACGTTTACGTCGCGAAGAACTGCCCCCATTGAACAATTCCGGGGGAATATCTTGCACAAATCGGGAGGGGTCAACTGGCTCCGCGTACCCATACGAGGTGCGATTCAGGGCGCTGACGAGAAAGAGCTGATTTTTGGCGCGGGTGATGCCTACGTAAAACAGACGGCGTTCCTCGGCCATTGCTTCGGGATCTTCCAGCGAACGGACGTGGGGCAGCGTGCCGTCTTCCAACCCGACGATAAACACGATGGGGAACTCCAGCCCTTTGGCAGCGTGCAGCGTCAATAAAGTGGGGGCATTGGCCTCGTCGGCCAGCGTATCCTGATCGGAAACCAGTGCCACATCCTGTAAAAATTCAACCAGGCCGCGGCCGGTATAGTCCGCAGCCAGACGGCGTAACTCTTGCACGTTTTCCCACCGGCTCAGGCCTTCCTCGGTGCTGGTGTCCACGTAGGATTCGTACTCGGTGTCATGCAGTACCTGATCCATCAATTGCAAGGGGGAGACTTCATCCCGCTGGACAAGCCAGCGATGGAGCATTTCACCAAACGCGGCCAGAGCCGGGGACGCCCTTCCGGGGAACGCGTCATATTGGGGAACACCGGGGCCGCGTCGCAGCTCGAGCAGGAGTT
>DATDOR010000746.1:0-11238 GCA_035293165.1 Anaerolineales bacterium
CCCGAGGGATTTGTCCCAGTCGCTGTTCGGATCCGGTGTGATGCCCGCCTTTTCCCACAAAGATTTTTCTTTTGCGTGGGTTCCACTGTCATCCCCACGGGAGGCAAATGTCGCTTCGGCATTCGCAATTGCGGTGAGGGCTTCGCTGGCAAGGGTCATTCCCTGGACACCTGCCGGGTCATCTTTTGGCCCAACCAGGATGAAGTCGTTGTACATCACGTCAAAACGTTCCGTCCCGTGTCCATCGGCGACGAAAGCATCTTCCCGGCTGCGTGCATGAACGAGGATTACATCCGCATCGCCGGCCTCGCCCAGTTCAATCGCCTGTCCGGTTCCGACCGCGACCACATCCACGCCGGCGTTGAATTTTGCTTCGAAATCGGGAAGGATAGCGTCAAGCAGACCGGAGTCGGCGGTACTGGTGGTCGTCGCCAGACGCAAAACCTGGGGGCCGGCGGGGGTTGCAGGCCGGCAAGCCACAAGTAAATAAACAAAAATGAGTGTGGCAAGGTATCGTAAACGCACGATGTGTCTCCAAAGGAGAAGATTTTCGTTATGATATTTTTTCATAACGAGCGAGATTTTATTTGACTCTTTTCTGGATGTCAAGCAGTAGAACGAGTTGCCAATTCGTTCTACATTTCCCCAAAGGTTTCTTGATAGCGATTTTGTAAATAAGCCTGGGCTTCCTGGTTGAACTGGTTGAATTTCCCGATATATTCGAGCGCCAGTGGGGTTAAGGTTGTCCCGCCACCCTCTTTACCCCCCGTCTGCGTCTCTACCAGCTTCTCCCCCAATCGTTCTTCCATCTCATGGATTTTTTGCCAGGCGATCCGGTACGGCACTCCCACCTTCTCCGCTCCCGCGCTGATGGAACCTGTCTGCGCGATGGCTTCCAGCAGTTTCACCCGCCAGACGGAGAGCGCCACTTGCCCGTTTTTTTCGATCCAAAGGTTGAATTTAGGATTCATCCCTTAAATTATATCCGCAACCCGAAACATCCAGAGTTTCCAAACCGGAAAATCCAGTCTACAATACGATCAATATGAAAACGGAAGACAAAGCAAACGCCTTCATCACCCTGTTCCTCCTTACGCTGTTTGCCCTTGTCGTCATCCGCCGCGCCTGGGTAAGCGATGATGCCTATATTACCTTCCGCACAGTGGACAACTTTATCTACGGCTATGGCCCGGTTTGGAACGTTGGGGAGCGCGTGCAAACCTACACGCACCCACTTTGGATGTTTTTGCTATCGGGGATTTATGCCGTCACACGAGAAATTCACTTTACCAGCCTTGTCACATCCATCTTGATTTCGGTAGCAGCAGTCACATTATTTGCCACTCGAATCGCTCATTCACTGGTTGCCGGTTCCTTTGGGATTTTGGCGTTATCGCTTTCTAAAGGCTTTGTAGATTACAGCACATCCGGCTTGGAAAACCCGATGAGCCATCTTATCCTGGTTATTTTCGCTATCCTATTCCTCTCTTCCTCCGCGCCACAAAAACCCTTCTGGCTCTCATTTCTGGCTTCACTCCTCTTGCTCACCCGCCTCGATCTCGCACTGATCGTCGCCCCGGCAATCCTGGTAATCGTTTTCCAAAATCACAGTAAACTTGCTATACACCATCTGCTCCTTGGGGGATTACCGCTCCTGGCCTGGGAAGGGTTTTCCCTGTTTTATTACGGGCTCCCCCTGCCCAACACCTACTACGCCAAACTGAACACTGGCATTCCGCAAATCGAATTGATTGGCCAGGGCATCCAATACCTGCTCAATGCCCTCGAATTTGACCCGTTAACCCTGTTAATTATCATCGCTGGAGTCTTAACAACCTTCGCGCTTCGCAATCGGCGAATATCCGCATTGGCACTTGGCATTCTCCTCTATCTGGCATACGTCGTCTGTATTGGAGGCGATTTTATGGCCGGGCGATTTCTCACGGCCCCACTTTTCCTTGCTGTCATCCTCCTCAGTCAACTGGATTTCGACACCCTACCCATTGCCCGATCCCTGATGATTTTCGGGATGATGATAGCCGTCGGCCTCAGCGCGCCCCATGCTACGATCGATTTCCGGGACACGGACACCCTCCAAACCCCCACCGAACATATTGACCATCGCGGCATCTCCGACGAGCGGTTGAACTACGCCCCGTTCACGGCCCTGCTCGCCCTGCCGCGGGATGCCCAACCCCCAACCCATGTCTGGGCCTGGCAGGGTACTCGCGACGCCGGAAAAGGTCGCGAACTCATCACCAAGTTTGGGATCGGGTTCTACGGCTTCAACGCCGGGCCGGGCGTTTACGTCATTGACCAACTCGCCCTCGCAGACCCGCTCCTTGCACGCCTCCCCGCTGCCCGCGATATTCACTGGCATGTAGGGCATTATATCCGCGAAATCCCTGCCGGGTACGAACGCACCCTCGAAACCGGAACCAACGCTATTAAAGACCCCAATCTTGCCCTGTATTACGACAAACTCTCGCTGATCACACGCGGCCCCCTTTTCAGAAAAACTCGGCTGATCGAAATCTTCAAAATGAACCTGGGCTATTATGACGATCTCATTGACTGGGATAAGTATCGGTATCCTGAACTGGTTCACCTATCCCTGGACGAGAATCTAACCCATCCTAAATCATCTGATCTTCACTGGGATGATCCCGAAAACATCCTCTTTGGAGATAGCGGCATCGAAATCCGTCTGGAGGAATCCAGTCACGCGCGTTGGCTCGAAATCAGCTTGAGCAGTGATGATGATTTTTTGGTTTTGTTCCTTCTTGGCGGCCAGGAAATTGCCCGCCAGAAAATCCGCGCACCCCAATATCCTGAAGGCGGCGCCGCGGTTCACCAGGTTTTTGTACCCTCAAAGACCCAAGAAACCGGCTTTGACTCATTTCGCATCCTCCCTGTCTATGGGGAGAACTTTAGTTTGGGACATGTCAAGATTCTCGCTCCCTGACAAACTCACCTGACAGTCACTTGCGAGGTGACTGTCACCTGAGAACATCACTCCTCCGCCAACTCCACCTTCACCGCGCAGACCTTGTACTCCGGGATTTTCGCTGTCGGGTCGAGGGCGGCAATGGTCAGGTTGTTGGCGTTTTGTGCGCCGGGGAAGTGGAAGTTGGCAAAAATCATCCCCGCTGAGACCCGCTCGGTCACGATCGCGCGGGCGACCATCTCCCCGCGCCGGGACGTGACACGCACCCGATCTTTGCCGTTGATCCCAATCTTGATTGCATCTTCCGGGCTGATTTCCACGAGTGATTCGGGGTAGATTTCGAGTAACCCCTCGGCGCGGCGGGTCATCTCTGCGCCGTGCCAGTGGTAGAGCACCCGGCCTGTGTTCAGGTAATAGGGGTAATCCTCGTCGGGCAATTCTCTGGCGTCGAGATGTTCACAGGCATGGAATTTACCTTTTCCACGAGCGAATTGCCCAACGTGCAAAATGGGTGTCCCAGGATGATCCAGCGATTTGACGGGCCAGTGCAACTGCTCGCCAGCCGATAACCGCTCGTAAGTGACACCTGCATAAGACGGGGTGAGCGCGGCGATCTCGGACATGATCTCGCGTGGGGAGGGGTAATCCCACCCTGCCTGAGGGCCGTACGGTTTCTGATCTTCGTACACGAGTACGCGTTGGGCCAGTTCCGCGATGATTTGCCAATCCTGCCGGGAATCCCCCACCGGGTCAAGTGCTTGTTGCACCAGCCGCAGACGCCGTTCGCTGTTCGTGAACGTTCCATCTTTTTCGGCGAACGTCACACCGGGCAACAACACATCAGCAAATTCCGAGCTTTCAGAGGGGAAAATCTCTTGCAGCACAACCAATTCCGTATGTGCCAGACATTCGCGGGTATGATTGGCGTCCGGGTCAGACATTACCGGGTTTTCGCCGAGAATGTAGAGCAGGCGGACTTTCCCTTCACCCGCGAGGTTGATCATTTCAGTGAGGGTGAGGCCGGGTTTGTCGGCAAATAGAGAGGCAGGTTGAAGGGTGAAGGGTGAAGGTTGGTCACTTTCAACTTTCAACCTGGAACTTTCAACCAACTGCCACGCGGCGTTGAATTTCTCCCGTGCTTCTGGACTGGTCACGGCCTGATATCCCGGAAAGACATTCGGCAGGCCGCCCATGTCACACGCCCCCTGGACGTTGTTTTGCCCCCTGAGCGGGTTGACCCCCCCGCCGGGGACTCCGACATTGCCAAGGAGCATTTGCAGGTTGGCGAGGCTCATCACGTTTAGCACGCCTTTTGTGTGCTGGGTAATGCCCATCGCCCATATCACAGCCATTGGTTTGTTTAATGCCAGGATTTCACTGGCTACACGCAGTTCCTCCGCCGGGATACCCGTTATTTTGGAGACGATTTCGGGGGTGTATTTTTCGACCGTTTCTTTGAGGGCGTCGAAATTTTCCGTACGCTCGGCGATGAAAGTTTTGTCTTCCCATCCATTTTTTAGGATGATGTGCATCAGCCCGTTGATCAGGGCTACATCCGTACCGGGTTTTTGGCGGATGTGCAGGCCGCCGTATCGCCTGGTTGCGAACTCGGTGATGTCAATCCGGCGCGGATCGGCGACGACGATTTTCAGGCCGCGTTGGAGGACAGCTTGCCGGAGCATACTGCCAAAGACGGGATGCTGTTCGGTGGTATTGGAGCCAATGATGAGAACGGCTTTTGCGTTGTCGGCAATGTCCTGGAAGGGGTTGGTCATTGCACCACTGCCATAGGAGGCGGCCAGACCGGCCACCGTTGGTGCGTGTCAAAGACGAGCGCAGTGGTCTATGTTGTGCGTGCCCACCACCTGCCGGGCAAATTTGTTCATCAAGTAATTTTCTTCGTTCGTGCATTTGGCGGAGGTCAGCACGCCAATCGCATCTCCACCTGATGCCCGTCGAATTTGAACAACTTTATGGGCAACGAGGTTGAGGGCGGTGTCCCAGTCGGTTTCGACCCAATCCCAGAGATTGGAGATTGCTGATTGGAGATGGGTACATCTCCGATTGCTGATTGGGGATTTGCCAATTTGCTGACTCGTCGAATCGCTGAAACTTTGAAGCTTTGAATCGCCCACTCGCTGGCTCGCTCCAGGCTTTCCCCCCCCTTCTAACAGGTATCTTCGCACTCTTGGTTTGGTGAGCCGGTCGGGGTGGTTGACGTAGTCGTAGCCGTAGCGGCCTTTGACGCAGAGATGCATCCCGTTCGGTTGGGCGTTCGGGTTGGAGACTACGCGGAGGATGCGGTTGTCTTTCACCTGGACGTCAAACTGGCAGCCAACACCGCAGTACGAACAGGTGGTGGTGACGACTTTATCTGGCTTGCCCAGTCCCATCGACATTTTGTTATCCAGCGCCCCGGTTGGGCAGTAGGCCACACACGCGCCGCAGGATTCACATCGGGCATCAAGCATGGTCGTATCGTTTCCGGCGATGATTTTGGCCTGCCCGCCGCGTTCACCTACACCCCACACAAACCGCCCCTGGATTTCCGCACAAGCGCGGACACAGCGGGTACAGAGGATACACTTATTCATGTCCACCCAGACGAAGGGATTGGGATCGGAGTCGATATTGAAGATTGGAGATTGTTTATCGAATGGTTTGAGGGCTTCGTATTCGATAACCCGGCGTTCAAATTCCTTATCCCCTTCATGGTCGCCGAGGGCGTAGCCGTTGTCGTAGTAGTTATGGAGAAGGAGTTCCAAAACCATTTTACGGGAACGACGGAGCCTGGGGGTTTCGGTATGGAGGATCATGCCGTTGCTGATCCGAGTGGTGCAGGCGGCTTGTTCGCCACGCCAGCCCTCAACTTCGACAATGCAAAGGCGGCATGAACCGACCGGAGACAGGTCTTTGTGATAGCAAAGGGTGGGGATTTCGATGCCGTTTTCCCGCGCGGCTTCGAGGATGGTTTGGCCTGCGCGGGCGTGGATGGGTTGGTTGTTGATGGTGAGGGATATTTTCATTCTTACCTGAGTCCTTACCTAAAATCCGACTCAAAATGCTCCAACACAGACGAGATGGGCAGCCAGGTGGAGATCCCGAGGCCGCAGAAGGAGGCGTTGCCCATCACTTCACCGAGGGCGCGGAGTTCGGCGACGTCTTCGGCGCGGCGGTCTCCAGCGAGCATCCGGTCGAGGAGGACCCGGGTTTGGTGCGTGCCCACCCGGCAGGGGGTGCATTTGCCGCAGGATTCGTGTTCAAAGAACCACATGAGTTCTCGAAGTAATGCAACGGGGGAGACGGTCTGGTCGCAGATCAGGAATGCGCCCGCGCCGATGGAGACTCCTTTTTTAATGGATTCGTAGTCGAGGGGGACATCCAGCAGGCTTTGTGGGATGATCGTACCCGCTGCCCCGCCGCATAAGGCCATTCGGAATTCAGAACCGGGGCACATTCCCCCGCCGAACTGGTCAATCAACTGGCGGAGGGTGAGGCCGTAAGGGGCTTCGAACACACCAGGGTTATTGATGTGGCCTGTCAGGCAGAACATCTTTGTTCCGGGGGTGGTGGACGCGCTCAGGCTGGTGTACCAGTCCGCGCCGTTGAGGACAATGTGCGGGACGCTGGCGAAGGTTTCGACGTTGTTGACGACGGTGGGCAGACCGTGGAAGCCGCTTTGGGCTGGGAAGGGTGGGCGGATGCGGGGTTCGCCGCGTTTGCCTTCGAGGGATTCGAGGAGAGCAGTTTCTTCACCGCAAATATAGGCGCCTGCGCCGCGATGGACGTGGAGGTGGAAGGAAAAATCTGTGTCGAGGATGTTTTCGCCCAGATAGTGGCGCTCTTCCGCTTGCCGAATGGCATGTTCGAGGAGCTGCGCCTGGATTTCGTATTCACCGCGAATGTAGATGAAGCCTTCGGTTGCTCTCACTGCATAGGCGGCGAGGGCCATACCTTCAAGGATTTGGTGGGGTTTGGTTTCGATGAGGACGCGGTCTTTGAAGACGAGAGGTTCGGATTCGTCGGCGTTGCAGACGATATATTTGGGTGTGCGTGTCTCTTCGGCGACGAAGCCCCATTTGACCCCGACGGGGAAACCTGCGCCGCCGCGCCCCCGTATCCCGGCTTTTTTGACTTCTTCGATGATTTTTTCGGGAATGATCGGGGGGTGGGCGCTGTTTTTGTTGAGAGCGGCCTCCAGAGCCAGGTATTCACCGTGTTCGAGAGCGGAGTCAACGCTCCAGGGGTTGATGTCTTCAATGTGGGAGAGCATGACTCGCATTTCGCCCTCACGCGGGATGCGATAGATGGGAGCGGGGGAGGATTGAGCGAGTAGATTGCCCGGGGTCAGAAACCCTTCCTGCTCACCATTGATCCACCCTGCCGGGGCGCGGTCACACAGTCCGAGGCAGGAGGTGCGTTCGATGTGCCAATCCTCGTCCGGTTTTTGATTTTTAAGCATTTGGTGAGAACCTTTGAGCCAGCACACCGCCCCATCACATATGCGTAGGGTGTTCGCAGGCTGTGCCGAGGTTTTGACCATCGTGTAAAACGTGGAAATGCCTTGTGCTTTTTCGGCGGGGATTTGCAAGACGCGGGCAATGTCCCGGATAGCTTCGGGCGTGAGGTAGCCGTGTTCAGTTTGCCAATCCTGAAAGATTTCGAGGACGGCTTCGGGGTTATGGTCGTGTCTTGCAGAGAGTTCCAGGATGTCCGGCGGAATCGGGTGATAAGTAATGGATGGTCTTTTCATCTTGATATTAGTTGATGGTTACCGCCAAACAGGTGAGGGTTTCGAGAATGCCAGGGATGGGTTGAATTTCGTTAGAAATGATTTTTCCCATAGCATTGACATCGGCAGCTTCGATGACAGCGATAGCGTCGTAAGGACCAAAGGTCATGTGGGCTTCCCGGACACTTTCTACTTTGGATAACAGGTTCAAAACCTGGGATACATCTCCGGTACGAATGGAGAGGAGGACGAATGCTTTCATGGGAATTCCTTTTGGATATTAGGTATTTCGTGTTGATGGTTACAGAATAAGGGAATAGAGAAATGGTTTAGTAACCGTTCACTTGGTGAGGGGATTATCCGAAAAAATGGTGTCCGCAGGGTGTACACCCCCTGCGGACACCATTTTTTCGGGTTCTTACCCCTTCAGGTGGGGGAACTGAACGGTTACATGGTTTATTTGCTTTCTCGTAAAAATATTAACCAGTAAATAGCAGCCACAAAGACCGTGCCGCCAATGATGTTGCCAATGGTGACGGGGAGCAGGTTGGCAATGAAAAAATTACTCCAGGTCAGTCTCGCCAGATCGAGGCCGGTGCTGGCTGTGAATGTGGGGTCGAAGATTTTGATTAACAGGCCAATGGGGATAAAGTACATGTTGGCAATGCTGTGTTCAAACCCGGCGGCGACAAATGCCGTGATGGGAAAGATAATGGCCATGATCTTGTCCATGGTACTGCGTGCACTGAAAGTGAGCCAGACCGCCAGACAAACCAGGGCATTACAAAGGATCCCGAGTGCAATGGCTTGTGTGAACCCCAGGCCGACTTTCGCAATGGCGATACTGAGGGCAGTGTTCCCGACTGCACCACCGCCAAAGGTGTATTGCTTGCTTATGAAAAGTAGGGCTGCCGTGCCAATCGAGCCAATGAAATTGCCGATATAGACGATAACCCAATTTCTGAAGAGTTGCCCCGTTGTAACTTTACCTCCTGCCCAAGCCATGACAATGAGATTGTTGCCTGTAAAGAGTTCCGCGCCTCCGACGATGACGAGGATCAGGCCGAGGCAAAAGACGAATCCGGTCAACAATTTGGAAACGCCGAAGGGTAGTACGCCAGCTGCACCAGCGCTGATAGTCGTTGCGAAGATAGCACCCATTCCGATGAATGCACCCGCCAGCAAAGCAAGGAAGAAGATTTTTACAGCCGGGGCCTCTGCTTTGCTGACCCCTATGTATTCTGCTCGCTTCGCCATTTCGCTGGGAAGCAGCGCATCAATCCGAATTTCACTCATAAAGAGTTCCTCCAAGGGGTAGGGTTTCCCTGTAAATATAATGTACGGGGGACCTGTTTTACAGGGGCGATTGTCCCAACCCACTTGCGACAAATGTCACAAATAGTCGTAAGGGCAATTGTCCTGAAAAATGAGGGATATTTGCCACCTGACCCATCTCGGATTCCAACCGATAATTGCATTGCTTGATTGTTATGTGGTGTAATTGCACAGGCAGAGTCATTTCCCATCTTTCCTCTAGGCTGAGTGGTTCCTATATGGTTATGCGATTGACCTGGCCGTAATGGAGTGAGCGATGAAAGAACAACTTGTCCGAAACTGGATGACACCTGACCCTATCACCATTTCGCCCAGCACGACCCTTCCCCAGGCTCAACAAATTATGATGGAAAAAAACATCCGGCGTTTGCCCGTTGTTTGGGATGGTAAGCTGGTTGGCATTTTGACCTTTGGGGACATTCGGGAAGCGAAACCATCCGAAGCAAATACGTTGAGTGTTTATGAGCTAAACTATTTGCTCGACCGATTGACTGTAAAGGCCATTATGACTTCTAATCCCATCACGGTTGATCCCGATGCAACGATTGGACAGGCTGCCAACATTATGCTTGAGAAAAAGATCGGCGGGATACCGGTGGTTGAAAATGGCAGGCTGGTTGGTATTATCACGGAAACGGATTTATGTCGCTTAATTGTCGCTGAAGGACCAAATTTCATTACAAACGCCACCAAAGAAAAACAAGAATGAGCCGGTTTCTGATTAAAGATTGGATGACCCCTGATCCAATCACTATCCATCCCCAAAGCACCCTCCCTCAAGCTCGCAAGTTGATGGAAGAACATCATATCCGCCGTCTCCCCGTAGTGGAAGATGATGAATTGGTTGGGATCATCACGCTTGGCGATATTCGCGAAGCGCAACCTTCGGATGTCAATGCCTTCCGCCCCTATGAAATGGAGCACCTGGTGGATTTGATAACGGTGGACACGGCGATGACACCTGATCCGGTAACCGTATTGCCGGACAAGCTGGTTACAGAGGCGGCGAAACTTTTCTTGAAACTCAAAATAGGTGGTTTACCGGTAATGAAAAACGACGAATTAGTTGGTATTATTACGGAGACTGACCTTTGCCGTTTACTCACACAAATTTGACACAATTTCAGGGCTGGTTCTAGAGTGGATATAAACCGAAAAAAAGGGATGCGTGGGGGTGGACACCCCCACGCATCCCTTTTTTTCGGAGATTCATCTTCATCACAGAGGTACACAATGAACATTGGTGTTCCAAAAGAGCGGCGTCTGTCCGAATACCGGGTGGGCCTTTCCCCGGCTGGGGTGCAGTTGCTCACCCAGGACGGCCATACATGCTATGTCGAAAGTAAGGCAGGGATCGGGGCCGGATTTTCCGATGAAGAATTTCAACATGCCGGGGCTAAGATCGTCTATTCTGGCGAAGAGGCTTACGGGCGCGCAGACCTGGTCTTAAAGGCTGCACGCCCCACCGACCAGGAGTTGGAGTGGTTCGTCCCCGGGCAGGCGTTGGCCGGGTTGTTGCATCTCCCTGCCGCACGCCCCAACAAAGTTGAAGCCCTGATCGAAAATCAGATCACAGCCATCGCCTATGACCAAATTCAACGCGAGGATGGGGTTTTGCCGGTGCTAAAACCCCTCAGCCAAATTGGGGGAAAGATGGCCGCGCATGTGGCTGCACAGTTGCTGCAAAACAATGCCGGGGGCAAGGGCGTGTTGTTGGGAGGTGTCCCGGGTGTTCCATCCGCCGAAGTCATCATTGTCGGAGGAGGGGTGGTAGGAGAAACGGCCGCCAAGGCTTTCCTGGCACTGGGCGCGCAAGTTACCGTCCTGGATAGCAGTCTGGATCGCTTACAAATTTTGGATAACCATATGAATGGCCGGTTGGTCACTCTGGTCGCACACCCGTTCAATCTGGCACGCGCTTGCTCGTACGCGGATGTCCTCATCGGGGCAGTCCATGTTCCGGGCGAACGCGCGCCGCTGGTCATCACGCGAGAGATGGTCAAAAAGATGCGCAAAGGTGCAGTTTTTCTTGACCTGAGTATTGATGAAGGCGGTTGTTCGGAAACATCCCGCCCAACATCCCATCAAAATCCCACGTATGTTGAGGAAGGCGTTCTTCACTGCTGTATCCCGAACCTGCCGGGAGTCGTCGCCCGAACAGCGACGCATGCCTTTTTGAATGCCGCGTGGCCCTATATTCAAGAAATCGCAAACACCGGGATCG
>DATDOR010000747.1:0-3592 GCA_035293165.1 Anaerolineales bacterium
AAACCCCTTCGTCACGAATTGCCCCAGAAACCACAATTAGATTCCCGACCACAATATCCTTATAAAGAGCACCAGCCCCCCCACATGCAATGAATTTCCTGCAGCCAAAGGCGATTACTTCTTCAAGGATTGCAGCTGTCAAGGAAGCACCAATGCCTGGATGATAATATGCTACTCGTTGGTCTTTGTATGCAATTTCATAAACAGGGTGTGACCCATCCTCCCAACGATTTTCCACGAGCATCTTGGCACTATACTCAGCAGTAATCCTCTCAACCACTTCCTTGAAAAAGCAAATAACGCAGTGCTCAGGCATATTCCGAGGGCGAACCACCTTTGAAGGTTCAATAAAGGCTTCGCGTGTTGAATCGAATTCAAGAATCGGATATGCCATGTGGTTATCTTCTTAGATTCCTCAACACCAAAAAACGGCTGCAATTTTGATCGTGCAAAGAGGGTTAGTTCTCAATTCCCCGTACACGCCGCATACAAATCATGATCGGGATTCGCCCAATTCCCTGAAACGAGCGTTTCCAGGCTGGAGAGGATGTCCAGTATCCCTTCACCGAGCAGGCCCTGGTAGTTGGGATCACCCGAAGGTTGTGCGGTTCCCCCGATAAGCTGCCCGATGTCGTCCAGCGTGAGAAGCGGATCGAGGCTGCGGAGGAGGGCGGCCTGCCCGGCGACGAACGGGGTTGCCATCGAGGTTCCGCTCGTGGAGGCATACCCATCCACCGGGAAGGTGCTATAAATCTGCTCTCCAGGAGCAGACAGGCTGATCCAGGTTCCATAGGCAGCAAAATTGGATTTGTGCCCGTTATTTTTGACGGAAGTGATCCCCAGAGCGCAGGTCTCTGCCGCCGGGTACTGTTCAGCGCTGTTGTCCGTATTCCCGGCTGCGGCGGCGATGACGACACCCAAACTCGAGGCTTCGGCCACCGCTTCGCTGAGCAGGATGGATTGACTTGAACTGCCCAGGCTCATATTGATTACATCTACCCCGTTCGCTGCAGCGTAGAAAATTGCATTCGCCGTCTTGAAAATGTTCCCGCGGCTGTCAGAGTTGAGCACCCGCAATGGGAGCAGGGTCGCATCCGGCGCGACCATGTTGACAATCCCAGCCACATGCGTGCCGTGTCCGTACCCTTCGTCCACCTGCCCGTCCCTATCGTCGTCGAGACCGTTCGCCTCTTCGGAGGGGTCGAGGTCATTGTCCACGAAGTCAAATCCGAGAGGGGAGATCGCGCCCGCAAACCCGGGGTGATCAGCCTGGATGCCGGTGTCCAATACGGCGACCAGTGTCCCACTTCCGCTGGTGTAGCCGTGTGCCCCATCCAAATCCATTTGCGCGCGGACGTTTTGGTTATTGAATTGGGTTTCGTCTCCCCAGCCATAGATTCGGTTGGTGCTCCCGGATTCGGGGTCGGCGGTGAGGTAATTCACTTCTGCATAAAGAAGGAGCGGGTCATTTGCCATCACCTGGACAAGCGTGGTCAGATTTGCACCGGGAGGGGTTTGCAGGAGGTAAATATCCGGGTGGCCTGCAATCGTATCGAGGATGGTAGTACCGTAAAGCTGGTTAATGATTTGAATATCGTTGCCTTGTGACGAGGCAAGACGCACAATGATCTGATTGGGTTCGTATTCTGTCAAACCAACCGCCTGGATTGGGCGCGCTGTACGGGATGCGATGAAAAGGATGGGAATAATTATTGCAGTCAAGCCGAGCAAGGCAAAACGTCTCATGAGTGGTCGCTCCTGGCACAGGGAGTTTGAGATGGAACCCATGCGCGGATTCCATCTAATAAATGCAAGAACTCCGATAAAAAGTACACTCCATCCCAAATTTGGTCAAATTCACACTGGGTTTCATCTTCCATTTTACTCTATCTTTGTCCGATGAGCACAAATGGTGCCCAAAAATAAGGGTGCGGATACGCCTCTCGTAATATTTGCTGTGCACGGCGTAATGCTTCCGCCCGTTCGATCCCTGTGCTCAATTGCCGATACCAGTGACTCATGAGCGCCGCGGTGGTCTCATCCTGCACCAGCCACAGGCTCACGAGGACGCTCGATGCACCCGTACCCAGAAAGGCGCGCGGGAACCCGATCACTTCGTCGCCCTGCAAGACTCGGCTTCGTCCAGACTCGCAGGCGCTCAACGCGACCAGCGCATCCTTCAACTGGAACTGCATCACGTCCGCGGCAGTGAGCCAGCCATCCGCAAGTTTCAGGGCGGAAAACATCGGGTTGTCTGAGCGGAACAGCCCGTGGCAGGCGAGGTGGATTACGTCGCAGGTTTCCGCGGCGGCCCGGATTTGCCCGCGCGTCGCAGCCTCCCCCAGCAGGAGTTCGACCGCGACCCCGGATTGAGCCAACTGACCTGCCACCGCTTGGGCTTCGGCGTCCACCTCGGGGACGAGGATATCAGTGAGACCCGCGACCACCCCCTGGCGGGGTGTCCGTCGTTCCCGCTTCGCACACAACACATACACCGCAGCGCTCGGCGCGTAGGCAATTCCGGTCCGGTCGAGCAGGTACGTAGCCCCGTCAAAAAGGGCGTGGAACGGAACCTGGTGCAGAATTCCATGCGGAACAATTGTGAGCCGCGGTGGGATACCGTCTTGCCCCAACTCCTTGATAACAGTTGCGAATATTTCCTCAAAAAGGTTTTCCAGCACCCGCCGGGCCGAGCGTTCCAGCATCCCCAGATTGCGCCGGACGAATTCTCCGCCCACCCGGAACCGGTCCCACTGGGCGTTCAGGCGCTGTAAATGGCTTTGCACCGCCGAAACCTGCCCGATGCCGCGAATGAGCCGGATTGCACCTTTCGTCAGAAAAAAAGCCAGGATTTCGTCGCCGAGGAGATGGTAGCACAGCATGGGATGGTCCTGTCCCGCTTCGGCGCGCAGGTTTTCGAGGGGGAGAGGAGCTGCAAAGGGATCGGCAGTAACCTGGCTGGCGCGGCGCAAACGCGCCCGGCTGATTTCCTGTTCCAATTGGGTAACGCGAGCCTGCAAAATCTGGAGTTTTTCTGCATCCAGGTTGCCCGTATCGAAGAACTGGTTATACGCTGCGCTCAAGTCTGCGCGGAGTACGGAGATGTGGGGGTCTTTGTCTGTCCCATTCGATTCGCGGGACACAACGCCCGTCAGGAGGTCGGCCAGCGTGCGGGATTTCGCGCGCTCTGAAACTTCAAAAGCTTTCCAAAGGCTTTCCTTGTCCCCCGTGTCGAGGTGGATGCGAATCAGATCATCGTAAACGGCAGTTTTATCCCGCAAAAAGGAGGTCCGTGTGGCTTCATGCACCAGGCTGCCCCGCAGTGTTTCAATTTCGGCTAACGCTTTTTCGAGGTGCATTTGTGCTTCCAAACTGCGTCCCTGTAAGTGGCGCAAATGCCCCAGGCGGCTGTGGAGGCGATATTGAATCACCGGTAGCGGAAACTTTTCGGCAACAGCCCTCGCCTCGGCGAGATAGGGTTCGGCCGCCTCCCCATCAGGGAGGAGAAGATCGGCCAGGCGCATGTTGGCATATAAATACTCGACAGGCCATTTTTCATTTTCAACCCGTGCCAATGCAGCCCATGCGGTTT
>DATDOR010000748.1:0-4514 GCA_035293165.1 Anaerolineales bacterium
ACCACCCGACGGATTTTGCATCGCGGCGAGGGGGAAAAAGAATCGGAATAAAAAGACCGGCAATGGGGCCAATCCGGGGGTTGAGGAGAAGCTCTGGCAGGCGGGGATGTTGTAATGCAAGACCTGAACCCAGGCTTTCAAAAGGGAAAATGATCTGATGAGTGAGATTAAAAAGATACAAGAAAAGATCCGTCGCTTTCGTGATGATCGGGATTGGATACAGTTCCATGACCCGAAGAACATGGCCGTTTCACTGATCATTGAAGCTTCGGAGCTACTGGAGCATTTTCAATGGAAAAGCAAAGAGGAAGTTGAAAACTATATCAAGGAGAACGTTGACGAAGTCCAAGACGAAATCGCGGATATTGCTCTATATCTCTTCGAGCTTGCAGACAACCTGGGCATCGATCTTATACGGGCTATGGAACGAAAGATAGAGAAGAACGAGAAAAAATATCCGGTCGAGAAGGCACGCGGCCGACACACAAAATACACCAAATTATAAGTATGCGGCTCTATTCAGGCAGCTCACGCCAATTTGTAGACGACACGACGCGAAACCAGATCGCGGACAAACTCAAGAGCGCCTTCTTCGACTACTATCGCTATAATCCTTCCCCTAATGAGATTAATTCCTGGCGCAATTCTTTACGGGCCATGGCCCTGGTAGTTCAGGATGCAGGCCTGTTGGACCATGGCGTTCTCCTTGAATACCAGTTGCCGCTAACCTCTAAACGCCTCGATTGTATGCTTTGTGGGCAGGACCGGCGGGCGGAGGAAAATGCAGTCATCGTTGAATTGAAGCAGTGGGAGCGGTGCGAACCAGCGGTTGGAGAGAATGAAGTATTAACCTGGGTCGGCGGTTCTAAGCGTGAAATTTTACATCCGTCCGTACAAGTTGGGCAGTACAAGATGTATCTTGAGGACACTCACACGGCCTTTTATGCTGATCAACATCCCGTTCTGCTGAACGCATGTACCTATCTGCACAATTATAGTTACGACAAAACAGATGAGATTTTTTCTCGCAAATTTGAGAAGGCACTCGGGTTATATCCATTATTTACAGGTGATGACGCGGAGCGATTGAAAGGTCATCTTGTATCCAAGCTTGAGCGCGGCCGTGGCTTGGAAGTTTTAAAGCGCGTAGAAGAAAGCAGATACAGGCCGAGCAAGAAACTCATGGATCACGTAGGTAATATTATCAAAGGGAAATCTGAGTACGTTTTGTTGGATGAACAGCTCATCGTTTATGACGCGGTGCTCGCGCAAGCCAAGAAAGGTTTCCATGATAAAAAGAAAGCCGCGATCTTGGTTAAAGGAGGGCCCGGAACCGGAAAGTCGGTTATCGCGATCAATCTCATGGCCGACTTACTTCTCAAGGGATTTAACGCTCATTATGCGACAGGTTCGAAGGCTTTTACGGAAACATTGCGAAAGATCATCGGAGCTCGCGGATCTGTTCAGTTCAAGTATTTTAATAGTTACTCCGGTGCAGAGCGAGATGTTGTAGATATATTAATTGCCGATGAATCACATCGGATTCGAGAGACCAGCCATAGCCGATTCACTCCTCGAAAAGAGCGAACGAATCTTCCTCAAATTGAAGAATTATTTAAAGCGTCAAAGGTTGGAGTCTTTTTCATTGATGACCACCAGGTTGTTCGCCCAAATGAGATTGGTTCGGTCGAATATATTAAGGCAAAAGCGTCTGAAGCGGGAGCGACAGTAACGGAGTACGAACTTGAGGCGCAATTCCGATGCAACGGTTCAGACGCCTTTGTGAACTGGGTGAATAATACTCTTGGCGTGAAAAGAACGGCCAACGTTATCTGGGATCAGCACGAGGAATTTGATTTTAAGATATTCTCGACGCCTCTAGAGCTTGAACAAGCGATCCGTCATAAAGTTAGCGAGGGTTTGACGGGGCGTGTTACGGCCGGCTTTTGTTGGAAATGGTCATTGCCAAATCCGGATGGAACATTGAAAGTAGACGTGGTTATCGGTGATTACCAAAGGCCATGGGATGCCAAGCCGGAGGCGAAAAAACTGGCTCCGGGGATTCCTAAGGCCTCGCTCTGGGCTTATGATCCTAATGGGATTAACCAAATCGGCTGTGTCTACACGGCACAGGGGTTTGAATTCGATTACGTCGGTGTCATATGGGGCCTGGATCTTGTGTATGATTTTGATTCGCAGGCCTGGAAAGGCATCCGAGAAAAGTCGCACGATAGCGTAGTTAAGAGATCAGGGGACCGTTTTGTTGATATGGTTAAGAATACATACCGGGTCCTTTTGTCTCGCGGAATGAAGGGCTGTTATGTTTATTTTATGGATAAAGACACGGAGCGGTTTGTGAAAAGCCGAATCGAAGGCAGCGTTGAAGGGAAGCTTGAGGATATTGTGGCGGCTTCGGAAGAAGAGGCCGTTTACTCAGATGAGAAGGTGCTGCCATTTCGGCGATTGCGTCATGAAGAAGTTAAGCCATTTGTAAACTGTGTTCCTCTTTATGATCTTGCAGTAGCAGCAGGTCAATTTAGCAAAGAGCAGAGTGTGGATGAGGCTCCCGAAGCAAAGGAATGGGTTGAATTGCCGGACGCGTTCCGTCCTCAACGGGGAATGTTTGTCGCGCGTGTGGTCGGCGAGTCCATGAATCGGAGAATTCCAAACGGTGCGTGGTGCCTGTTTCGGCTGCACCCAAAAGGGACGCGGCAAGGCAAAGTGGTTCTAGTTCGGCATCGTGAAATCAACGACACGGACACCGGCGGCCATTACACTGTCAAGGTCTATGATAGCGAGAAAATCACTCAGGCGGAGGGTACATGGAAGCATGGGCGAATTGTCCTAAAGCCCGACACCACTGAACCAGGCTATATGCCTATCGAGCTTTCGGAAAAAAACGCGGAGGATCTACAAGTGATCGCCGAACTGATTGCGGTTCTCGGGTAACTGTTAAGAAAGGTGGCGGCCAACCTCCAGCGCGTAGTACGCCTACGCCAGTTCACCTTAGATTTTGTTTTCTGGACTGCACCCTTAAGTTTGGACGGTTTGGGTTAGAGCATCCCGACCGGGTTCTGGGTTAATCTGGCAGAGGGGTCGTAGAGGGGTCTAGTCTTTTGTTGTTTGTAGCGCACGACTGTAAAAAAAACCGTCCGGCTCCCCTTCGTCCTCGCGCGCGGCGGGTGGCTGGAGATGACCCGAAAGGAGATGTAATCATGTCCACAAACACCGTCCGGCTTCACCGTGTATTCCGTGCCCCGGCTGAAAGAATCTATCGTGCCTTCCTCGATGCCGATGCAATGGCCAAATGGCTTCCACCGAACGGCTTTACCGGCAAAGTTTACCACGTCGATGCCAAAGTCGGAGGCACTTACAAAATGTCGTTCACAAATTTCAATACGGGTCATCGCCACTCGTTTGGCGGCAAGTATCTTGAACTGGTGCCGCACGAACGCATCCGTCACACGGACATATTTGACGACCCCGGCTTGCCTGGAGAAATGCAGACGACGATATCCTTGAAGAAGGTGTTTTGCGGGACTGAGGTAGACATCGTGCAAGAAGGCATACCTGAAGTCATTCCAACGGAAGCTTGCTATCTCGGCTGGCAAGAATCTCTTGCTCTGCTGGCTCAGTTGGTCGAAGCGGAGATACCCGATTCGTAGCGCAATAATGCCCAACCCAGGTCCCCGATGGGGGGTGTTCTTCAATCAAGGGGACGAGTCTTTGCTTGATTCATGTTAATGAAATAGAGCTCCCCCCGTCCTCGCGCGCGGGGGCGAAGGGCCGGAGATTGGAATAATGGAACATTATTCCCGAAAAAGATCTCGTCCGAATCGACAAAACCATTCAATCGCTGGCTCTCCAGCCGCACCCCGTGGGGGTTAAAAAACTGGTCGGCGAAGAGCATCTCCACCGCGTGCGTCAGGGCGATTACCGGATTGTCTACGCCGTGGATCACAAGGCCGGGGTTGTCAGCATTCTGGGTGTCCGGCATCGCAGGGACGTTTACCGTTGAGTTTATTTTAATGAAACGTGACGGCATTGTGCGGGTTTCACGGGAAACAAAGGGGCGGAAGGGAAAAGGGGTGACGCTGATCAGCGGTGTTCCCCTCCATCCGGATGGACTCCGGGAACTCGCAAAAGAGTTCAAGAAAACCTGCGGGAGCGGCGGCACGGTGAAAGCGGGCATCATCGAAATTCAAGGCGATCACCGGGAGACCTTGATGGAGTTGCTGATCCAAAAAGGGTATCGCGTCAAATCGTCCGGCGGGTAGCATCACCCGCGGGAGGGCGTGGGATGGGGCCGGACCCGTCTGACATCTTGGACATGATTTGAGGTTCATGAAGGATGCATTGCCCTATGTATGAGGAGGTGAGACGATGTTTCTACTGCGGACTCGGTGTTTCTATCGATGCATTGCGGCAACCGCCTTCGCCGTTCTGATTCTTATTTTTCACGCAGAAGTTCGCGCCGACACGCCGCGTTGTCCTGCGGTCCCGGAACCCATTAA
>DATDOR010000749.1:0-3347 GCA_035293165.1 Anaerolineales bacterium
GGGTCGGGCGGGCGGGGCCGATTTTGCCGTGGCGGAGTTCGCGGTTGGTGTCGAGGAGGATGTAGCCGGTGTAGTTGTTTTCGGGGCCGCGAGCGAGGGCGATGTTGCGGTGGGATTCTTCGTGGTCGTAGTGGGGTTTGCTGCCGGGGAGGTGGCTGTAATCGTGGTTCTGGTGGATGATGAGCACGTCCGGAGTGGCATCAATGGTAGGCCAACCCTGTTGGCGGGCGTGGTATATCGTCCAGTTGTCCCACCCCGCGCGGCCAATGGCGAATTCGGGCATATCGGCAAACAAATGACGGGGGAAGATGAAGTAGTCGCTTCCGGCGGGGACGTGGAGTATGCCCTCGCGATGGGTACGCGCTCGCAGTTGATCCAACCAGCCGGGTGAGAAGTCCAGAGGTTCAGTGATATCCAGATTCCAGCGGCGGCCTATGATGAGGAAGTTCTGCGCCTGTGTCTGTACTTTTCGGGCGGCTTGCACCACATCGGGGGTCAGGAGGATGTCGGCGTTGACGTAGCAGAGGAGGGGGGCGGTGGAGTGGGCACGCGCGAGGGCAAAGATCGAGCTGACCAGCGGCGTACCCTGCGCGGTCCGGGCAACGTTCCCCAGGTGTGCCACGCCGAATTCAGCCGCCACTTCCGCGATTCCGGATTCATCTCCGACAAGGATCACGTCGGTATCTTCCAATTGAAGCCAGGATCGGATGGCGTTGCGCTGGATGGTGTTGATATGGGGGTTTGTAAACGGTTTGGGTGCGGAAAAGATTGAAAGAAGTGTCATGTGTCATGTGTCAGGTATCAGGTGTAAGGAGTTAGTGACCTGACACTGGAAAACCTGACACGGATTACCGTTCGTCCACTTCACGGAAGGTTTTTTGCCGGATGTGGGCGTTGATTTCGGCAAGCTGGGGTTCTTTTTCGAGGAGGGCGAGGATGTCCGTCCAGGCAAAAGTGTCGTCCGGGAAGCGGGAGGCAACCTGGCGGGCAAATTCGAGGTCTTCAGGGGTGTCAACGGTCCAGCGGTGATGGCTCAGATTGGTCTCGTGGTTGAGGATGAGGGTTTTGAAACGGTCGTTATTTTCATAGAGGAAGGGCATGACGTGTTCACGTTGGTAGGGTTCTTTCGCTTCTTGCCAGGCCTTTTCGAGGGCCTTGAAGGTGCAGACTTCGACATCGAGCCCAATCGGGTAGGTACGTCCCCAGGTAGTAGGCAGGCGGTTGGCGGTGAAGTCGTTGGACGGGGTGAAGGCGATGGAAGTGGCACCGAACGCGCCCCAAAGGAGTTGTACGGTGCGGCTGATCAGGTCGGGGTCAATGAATGGGCAATCCCCCGTGAGACGAACGACGATGAAGGCGCCAAGGGCTTTTGCGGCCTGGTAATACCGGTCGAGAACGTCAAGTTCATCGCCGCGGAAACATTCATAGCCATGATCCTTGCAAAATTGTTCGATGACGTTGTCGGCGGGGTTGGTGGAAGTGACAACGGCAACTTTGTCAAGGGCTTTGGCACGTTTGGCGCGCTCAACCACCCATTGGAGCATCGGGCGCCCATTGATGTCCGCCATGACTTTGTTGGGCAGACGTTTGGAGCCTATGCGGGCCTGGATGAGAGCGATGGTAAGGGGGAGTCTGGGCATCATGTGGGGGTGTCTCCAAGTTTCTTCAGGGGGGTGATTTTATAGGGGTAAATATTCAACCCGATTGATGTAATCATCAGGTTCTCCAGCTTTTGCCAGTATTTCCAAATCTTGGATGCAGGTTCCTATAGAAACCCGGAGTTGGTGTGCATAGATTACGCCATAAAAGAAAATGGCTGCCTTTTGTCTTCGTTGGACTTCCACAAGAGAATCGGCATCTCTGGTAAAAATTACTCTTTCTAATTCGCTTGCTCGATCTAATAAATCTGGATCATCTAGTCGTTCAGCGCCATCCTCCGAAGCTGTAATGACATCAACTTCACGCCAGGCGAAGGCCATCTGTAATCGCGCGCGGCACATGATGATCCATGTAAAGGGCAAAAGGCATTAGATTAACCCCTGTGCTTTGAGGCGTGCCTTCGAAGGAGAGGGTGGGGCTTTTTTCTGAATATTGTCAAGTCGCTTAAGTTGCTGCTCAATATAATGGTCAATTTCTTCTTGATGATCCCAATAGTACGCCAAGGCAGAATGAATTTGCCCAAGTGTCAGGTATGGGTGTTGGTAGTGCATTTCTTCTGGACTCCAGCCATATGCAATTTTATCCAGAACAATCTCAACCACCTTTGTTCTTGTTCCTGCAATAATTGCAACGTTTTTTTCATCCAAAACTATGTGTTCGTAACGGGTTTCAACAAGCATATCTGCCTCCATACACAACCAAGTATACCCTAGAAAGATGGCGTTTCACTCGGGATTGTTCATGCCTCCACAAACCCCTTTGCCCGGAACTTCTCCACATACTCCCGCACCATCCAGTAATCCAACCCCACTTCTTCAGCAATATCAAACACCGTCTGGTCGCCCTCAAAGCGCATCATGATCTTCTCAATCGCCCTGTTTAGTTCCCAGTTCTCCCGCCAATCCACCCAAAGGCCATGCCCGGACAAAAACACCGGCCCCTTGAACGTGCGTCTCGGCATATAGTTCGACGCGTAGATTCGCACAATTTCTTCTGCCACATCTACCACACCTTGCAGCATGTCCTCGTAAATGATGTCCGGGTTGTCAGCGTCGGTGTGGTACTCCTCGTAAGGCCAGCGGTTGAGCGAAATGCACGGCACGTTCACGCCGGGGCCGTTGATGACGCGCTCGTCGTTGGCAGGGTGGACGGCGAAATCCCGTATTTCGTATGGCGTATTGCGTATTTCAGATGTCTTACGCAATATGGAATACGCAATACGATCCAGGAGATGATCACCTTGCCGGGAATAGTGCAGGGCTATCGGACTCCGGTTCCCCGTCATTTCGAGGAAAATGCCCCCCTTCAAACGGGGGATCAGGTCTTCGTGATGGGCGAGGTACGCGATCGTCCCTACTGTTTCCGGGCAGAACAGGAAGCGTACTCCCATTGAGCCGGGGAGGAGGGGCCGATCCGCCAGACGTTGTGCCAGTCCAATCGCGGTGACGACTCCTGCGGCATCATCATTCGCTTGCATAGGGTGGCAGATATGGGAGGCGATGATGATCTCTCCCTCACCCCCGACCCCTCTCCCATAGGGAGAGGGAAGAACGCCCACCCCTACCCGAAAACCCGGCTCATCCACAAACTCTGCGCGGATCACAGCATGAAAACGCGACGTCCGGTCGAGTTTGTCAAAAGCCGCTTTGGGCAAACAGAATCCCCAATCTCGCTGGTAATACTTGAAA
>DATDOR010000750.1:0-8312 GCA_035293165.1 Anaerolineales bacterium
GCCTACTCGTTTTGGGCGCGCCCCGCTCTCAAGCTTCAGCGCCTGTTTTTGAGGAGGATGGACAGACCCAATTTGCGCGGCAAATCGAAAATGACACGGGGGTAGAGGTGCGGATCATCGCACTGGATGAAAACTGAGGAAAGACTTCACAAGCAAAGAAGGGCTGTATAATTGGCATGAATTCTGAGAAAAGATCGATCTGTCGAAGAATTAATTTGACGCACCGAACTTGCCTGGTCATTTTACCGATCCATCAACGCCGCCACCCCAGGCAGAACCAGCCCTTCTAGCATTTCCAACGACGCGCCGCCCCCGGTTGAAATGTGGGTGACTTTGTTCGATAAGCCGGATTGGTTGATGGCCGCGACAGAGTCGCCGCCACCGATGATAGAGACCGCCCCGCTGTCCGCGACAGCCTGCGCGACCCCAAACGTTCCTTTTGAAAAGTTCGGAAACTCAAACACGCCCATTGGGCCGTTCCAAACAACTGTGCCCGCGTCTTTGAGCAGGTCGGCAAACACCTGGACGGTTTTCGGGCCAATGTCCAGGATACGCCACCCGGCGGGGACATTCCCTACGTCTATCGTCTGTCTCTCCGCGGCGTTATCGAACGCGTTGGCCAGCACCAGATCGGTGGGCAGATGGAGTTTGGGATTGCCGAGTAGTTCTTTCGCGGTTTCTAGCGCATCATCCTCTACAAGCGAGTCGGCCATGTCAAACCCTTTTGCTTTGAAGAACGTATTCGCCATTCCGCCGCCGATCAAGACGTGATCGGCCTGGGTGAGCAGGTTATGGATGACGCCGATTTTGTCACCGATCTTTGCCCCACCCAGGATGGCGACGAACGGGCGGGCCGGGTTGGCGATGGCTTGACCGAGATATTTGATCTCTTTTTCGAGTAAAAACCCGGCCACGGCGGGCAAGTGATGGGCTACCCCCTCCGTAGAAGCATGTGCGCGGTGGGCGGAGCCGAACGCGTCGTTCACGTACACATCCGCCAGCGCAGCGAGCTGCTTCGCGAGTTCGGGGTTATTTTTCGTCTCGCCGGGATGGAAGCGGGTGTTTTCGAGCAGCAGGATTTCCCCCTGCCCGAGCCGGGAGCCTGCTGCCTGGGCCTCGGTTCCCACGAATTCGCTGGAAAAATGCACAGGCGCCGTAACCAGCCTGGCCAGATGATCTGCCACCGGTTTCAAGGAAAATGAAGGATCAGGGCCGCCTTTGGGACGTCCGAGGTGGGAGCAGAGGATGACGGCTGCACCGTTGGATATTAGATATTGGATAGTGGGTAATGCTGCGCGGATGCGGGTATCGTCTCCCACTTTTCCATCCTTGAGCGGAACGTTGAAGTCCACACGGACGAGGACGCGTTTGCCGGAAACGTCAATGTCTTTTACAGTTTTCTTGTTCATCACGAACTCCGTTTCAGGTATCCAGGTAGACATGTAAACAGGCAAACAAGAAAACAGGGTAACTACTCAGGCCAGAGTAGAAGTTAGCCGAAAAAAAGGTGTGCGTGGGGGTGTACACCCCCACGCACACCTTTTTTTCGGAAATTTCCAGGTTTGACCTGAGCAGCTACAAAACAAGTACACGACGGCTCATATCTACCTGCGTACCTGTTCTGTGTACTTGCGTACCTCTCAGAGACTCTTCGCCATCAAAGCGGCCAAATCCGCTGTCCGGCAGGAGTACCCCCATTCATTATCATACCAGGTGACTATTTTCATGAAGTTGTTGGACTCTTTGCCAAGTACCATCGTGAAGGGCAGGTCAACGGAGGAACTGTGGGGATCCCCTTTGAAGTCAATGCTGACGAGGGGTTCGTCTACCGCCTGGAGAACGCCCTTGAGCGGGCCTTCAGCAGCTTCGCGAAAGCGGGCGCGCAGTTCTTCGGTGGTGGCGGATTTGTCGGTCTCAACGGTCATGTCCACGATAGAAACGGTCGAGGTAGGCACGCGCAATGCGTAACCGTCAATTTTGCCTTCCAGGTCAGGGATGACGAGTTTGAGCGCGCGGGCGGCCCCGGTTGTGGTGGGAATAATATTCATCGCGGCAGCGCGGGCACGGCGCAGGTCGCTGTGGGGCAGGTCGAGAATTTTCTGATCGTTCGTGTAAGCGTGAATGGTGGTCATGAAGCCGCGTTTGATCGTGTAAGCATCGTGAACGATCTTCGCAGCTGGCGCGAGGCAGTTGGTCGTACAGGACGCGTTCGAGACGACGTGATGGCTGGTGGGGTCATATTTGTCTTCATTGACACCCAGTACAATCGTCAGATCTTCACCTTGAGCAGGCGCAGAAATGATCACTTTCTTCGCGCCGCCTTTGGTGATGTGATTATCCGCGCCTTTCACCATTTTCCCTTTTTTGTTCACCCCGTCGGATTTGATGGTGAAGATTCCGGTGCTTTCAACTACGATGTCAATACCCAGGCTTCCCCAGGGGATGTTCGCTGGGTCGGTTTCTTTGAAAGCAGTTACTTTTTTGCCATCTATAACGAGGCCGTCGTCTGCAACTTCAACCGTGCCGTCGAAGCGCCCATAATTGCTATCGTATTTGAGCAGGTGAGCCATTGTATTCAAATCGCCGATGTCATTGAACGCGACGACTTCGAGTTCGTTAGGATACATATCCCGGATTGCTTTCAGCACTTGCCGCCCGATGCGGCCAAATCCATTGATACCAACTTTTGTTGTCATGTGAAACCTCCGATAATTGGGTATTAGAAACTTAGTAACACCACAAAGTAAAAAGGACTAATCCCTATCTGGCTAAGTTGTTACATATTTACTTTGGAATATTGGGGATTGACCCGAACGCATGAATCTTACCAGAAAAAGAGCCATTGAGCACAACCAGACAAAAGGTAGGGGACAATTGTCCCCACTTAATTGAGACAAAATTCACGATGCCGCGAGCTGCCCGGTGCGATCTTGCAAAATCTCCACCAATTTCTGCGCCAATTTCTCCGAGTCATGCCGCCAGGGATATTCATCGTCCACCACATCTGCAAAATGCAAAGGGTAATCGGCCTTCAAATTGTCTTCCACCCACACCCACTCGGTGTTTGCAGGCAGTGGAGCATCCATCCGATGATTGCAAAGAACTAGATCAAACAGATCACGGCCTAGATGGTCCTCAATGGCTTGGAGATGATCCCCCACGGAATATCCCCTGGTTTCGCCGGGTTGGGTCGCCACGTTGCAGACGTAGATCTTCAACCCCCGCGCAGACCGGATCGCAGCGGCGATGTCCGGTACAAGCAGGTTAGGCAAAATGCTCGTGTATAGGCTCCCCGGCCCAATCACGATCAGGTCAGCAGAAAGAAGCGCCTGTATTGCTTTCGGATAGGGAGACGGATTGTTCGGTTCCAGCCACACGCGGCGCACATGCCCGGACACTTCGGGAATCTGACTTTCGCCCGCCACCCGCACTTCCCCGGTTGTATGGGGCAAAACCATGTCCGCCACCAGAGTGACATCTTGTAAGGTGGAGGGATAAACCCGCCCGGAGACTGCCAATACCCGCCCGGAGGCGGTCACCGCACCCTCGAAACTGCCCGTGATCCCCGTCAGCGCGCTGATAAACAGATTGCCAAACGAATGGCCTTCCACGCCCGCATCTCCGCCCCTGGCAAAGCGGTATTGAAACAGTTGGGTCAACAAATCCTCTTCATCGGAAAGCGCGGCCAGGCAATTGCGAATGTCCCCCGGCGGGAGGATGCCCAATGACCGGCGCAAGCGCCCCGACGAACCGCCATCATCGGCTACGGTGACTATGGCGGTCAGGTTATTCGTATGGTGTTTCAGCCCCCGTAAGAGCGTAGACAGGCCGTGCCCCCCGCCAATGGCGACAATGCGCGGGCCTCGTTCCTTACGCCTGTGCCGGGTCAGTGTGTCCACCATCGTCTGGCCGGGACGGATAAACGGTTTGACCAGCGCACGGTTCAACCCCCAAAGTCCCCACCCAAGAATCCCAATCCCAATCCCCCCGAAAATTATTATGCGGAACGGGCGGGGCAGTTGCTGAAGGGAAAGGGTAGAAAGAACGGGAACCCACCAGGGGTTGGAGGCGGAACGGTAAATGTCGAGCAGGAAAAACGCCATCCCGACGGAAACGAGAACTACGCCGAGAATCAAAATAAAAACCCACCGTTTGACTCCCAGACCGGGAGCCATCCATTGGGTTATTTCTGATAAAAACGCCCGGATGCGTTCGCGGATTGTTTTTTGGGGCATGGGGTAATTATAATACCTGCATGGTTGAACCTCGCCCTTATCATCATGATACTGACCTCGACGCCATGCGCGTCCTTTTGCAAACCGGTCGCGCGGCCAACAACGGGACTTACTACGTCCACCCCGGCGATCTCAATTGGTGGTGGTATTACGGCGACCGGGAAAAAATCTTTCCCCAAAGCACGTTTCTTTGGGAAAAAGATGGGAAGGTCGTTGGTTGGGCGCTGACGGCTTACGGCGCGATGGATGTATATTTTCTGCCGCATCTGCGCGGGACGCCCGAAGCTGAAGCCATGTACATCTGGGCAGAAGAGAAGTTGGCCGAAACAATCCGAAAGAAAGGAGACGATAGGATGGAGACCATATGGGTATCCGAGCATGATACCGTTTTGATCGCTCACCTGGAAACGCGCGGTTTTAATTGTGACGAACCCTATCTCATTTATAATCTCCGCGCGTTGGATGAAGATTTACCCGCCCCTGCTCTCCCACCAGGATATACCGTGCGCGGGATGGGCGGCGATCACGAAGCCTCCAGCCGGGCGCGGGCCAGTTATGGCGCATTTCAATCGATGAAGGAGTGGGAACCATACCTGCAAAATTACCTGAACTTTTCGCACTCCCCCGTGTACGATCCCGAACTGGACGTAGTCGCCGTGGCCCTGGACGGGGAAATCGCCGCGTTCGCGATATGCTGGCTCGATCCAGTGAACCAAATTGGGCTTTTCGAACCTGTCGGTACTCACCCGGACTACCAGCGTCAAGGATTGGGACGTGCAGTATTGTATGAAGGAATGAAGCGGATGCACACGCGCGGGATGCGAATGGCGTCGGTGTGTGTGGAGGGCGATAACCCGGCGGGCATTGGGGTGTATGCGGCGGCGGGGTTTCAGGTGGTGCATAAACTTTTAACGTATAAAAAGAAGTTGAACGGCTGATTGTGGTGTTTGCTTTTCTACGATGCTTATCTTATGATTACGATTTCAGAATCTTCTGCTTCTGACCATTTTTCAATCGAAGAAGTGGTATCCCAATTAAAGGCTTCTCCAATGGTAGATGGGATTGCCCAGTTTGGTTCGCGTACAACCACGCAAGTGAGTAGTTCAAGTGACTACGATCTGTTGGTTTTAGCCAAGGATATCCCCGCACGCGTTTTCCAAATGATCACAACCATCGGTGAACGCCTGGCGGATGTTGTTTTAGTGCCAATCGAATCTGCCGATTCGCTTCTGCCTGCTACCGAGACACCCAGGCCAAGGTCATTCGAGGCGTTGTTCGCACAAAAGATGAAAACAGCTCATATCCTGTATGACGCCGCAGCACGGTTGCAACAAGTCAAGCAACTGGTCACGAGCGAAATGTGGGAAGTTGGGCCTTCAAGTGTGCAACACGATTCCGATATGTATGTGGCCTGGTTCTGGCAAAGTTTTGGATTACTGCATCTTGAGCGCATGGTGCAGTCACAAGACCCGACACATCTTTCAGCTATTGGGCGGAACACGATCAGGAGTATTTACAAATCGTCAGAAAGTGCCTCGAGATGAATGATCGAAACCAAAAACGTAACCGTTCACTTGGTGAGGGGATTATCCGAAAAAATGGTGTCCGCAGGGGGTGTACACCCCCTGCGGACACCATTTTTTCGGGTTCTTACCCCTTTCAGGTGGGAGAACTGAACGGTTACCCAAAAACTTGCACTGTATCGAGAATTAGTGGAACGAGCCATTGAACCCATTGGTAAAACCTTGACCCAAGGTGAAACGGCAGTGATTCTCATGGATTCAAACAATCGTGTAGATGTGCAAAGGACTCTGCAATTCTGGCGCTCACTTTTCGACTCATAAAATATCTGGTTTAACTTGTGTCCCTGGTGTACCTGTTCGCCTCCACAGAAGCCAAATTGAACCCTTCATCCCTCCTCACCATCCGCCCTCTCCAAACCCTCGAAGACGCCGAAGCCTGCGAAGATTTGCAGGTCTCGATCTGGCCTTCCCATCCTGGCAGCGCGGGGTTTTCAATTCCCATTCACATGCTCATGGCCCAGATGGAATTGAGCGGCGCAGTCATCGGCGCGTGGGATGGGGAGAAGATGGTCGGTTTTTTGTATGGCAGCAAAGAACTGGACGAAGGAGGCCATCTGTACCATTATTCCTGGCTGGCGGGCATCCTGCCCGAATACCGCCACCACAAAATCATGGAACAACTCAAATACGCCCATGCGGAAATCGCCCGCGCACAGGGGGCGTACAAAATCGTCTGGACATATGACCCGCTCCAGGGGGCAAATGCCAATTTGAACATCCACAAATTGGGCGGCATTGCGCGGAAATATTACATCAACCGGTATGGCGTCCGCGCGGGAGGCAGCCCCCAAAATATCGGGATGCCCGCCGACCGTTTTTTGCTGGAGTGGTTTTTAGATGGAAGTTTCATCCGCCCGGATATCCCTGCTTTACAAACCATTCCACAAGTCAACCGCGTAGAAACCAACGAATATGACTTACAGGCGATTCGGGATTATGATTTGCATCTCGATCAACCCCTACTGGCCGTCGAAATCCCTGCCAGTTTTGAAACCCTGCGCACCCACCCCAAAGGCGCAGGATTAGACATCGAATGGCGGCTAAAAACGCGGGAGATTTTCCTGCATTATTTTCGGCAGGGATACCGGGTGGTGGATTTTTTGTCTGAAAGGAAGGGGGATGAACGAAAGAATGTTTACGTGTTGTCTCAAACTTAAGAACCGTACACAGAAAACACAGAGGAAACAGAAGATTTTTTATTCAATTCCATGTGTGTATTCTGTGCCCTCTGTGGACCATCCCTAAAACCCACGCTTCTTCCGACGCTGGGTTTCGATCCAGTAGGTGATCCAATACAACGGGGACAAAATGCGATCCTGGGCATGTATGTAATCAATCCGGTAGCCCCCAAAGCCCTGCTTAAAGAACGTCAGCCCGTTCCAGGGGTGATCCGGTTTGTTTTCCGGTGCGATGCCCCAAAAATTGTAGGTGGTACAGCCGCGTTGTTTCGCTTCCAGGATAGATTCCCACTGCAAGCGGTACGCCCCTGGCACTTTGCTGTGTTTCGATGACGACGCGCCATGATGGTAAAACGCGGTCTTCCCGTAGTACAGGATCATCGCCCCGGAAATGTATTCCCCTTGATACTTTGCAAAAAATAACCGCGCCCCGTCTCGCTCGTGGAAGGCGTTGAACTCCCTCCGCAGGTAGTTCCCCGAATACCGGACAAAGTCGTGGCGGTTGGCGGTATCCGCATACAGGTCATCGAAGATTTTCAGGTCGTCCACGTTATCGCTCTGAATGATCTCGACCCCGTCCTTTGCCGCGCGGCGGATCAGGTTGCGTTGAGTCTTGCGGCACCCCCTCAGCAGCGTGTCTTCGTCTGGGGAAATATCTAACAGCCAGGTCTCCTCGGCGTGCATGTGAATGGGAGCCGGACGGAAGCCCAACTCCTGCAGGGGACGCTGGCTCTCCGCGTCGTCGTCGGGAATCAGCGGGCTGATGCGCACAAACCACGCCCCGGATTTGCGCCCCGTGTCAAGAATGTGTTCGATGAATGCTTTCGCTTGCGCGGCATTGCGCCAGTCCACCAAAGGCCCGTGCGGGCAGAAAAAAAACTTGCCGCGCCGCGCCCCCACCTCGAGCAGGAGTGCGACCCCAACCAGCGTTCCGTCCTCGTACATCCCCAAGCGGGTGCTCTGATCCCCGTGCTGTTTGTTGAACTCCCCCCACTCCCAGGAATGGAGGAAGGAATAATGTGGTTGGTTTTGGACAAAGGCGTCCCATTCGGGGCGGGATTGTATTTCAGAAAACAATAAAGGCATGATTGGACATTGGATATTACATATTGGTACACAGAGGGCACTGAGAACACAGAAAGAATTAACTTAATTTATAAGGCCAGACCTGCCAGGTTTCCGAAGACCTTGTTGAGATAAAACTATCGTAACTGCTCAGGCTAAGAGAGAACATTTCCCGAAAAAAGGTGTGCGTGGGGTGTACACCCCACGCACACCTTTTTTCGGGAAATGTTCTCTCTTAGCCTGAGCAGTTA
>DATDOR010000751.1:0-3224 GCA_035293165.1 Anaerolineales bacterium
CGGCACAAGATCGCCCGCGAGGAGTGAGTTTTGAAAATGAACTGCCGGAGCCGATCACGCATGAAGGGTTTTTATTTCCGGGGACTTACACCCTCCCCCGCCAGATGACAGTCGAACAACTCCTGGCAGAATTCCTCACGAGTTTCGCGGCCAATGTCACGCCTGAGATTCGTGCTGGATTCGCCAATCAAGGTGTGAGTTTATACGAGGCGGTTATCCTGGCTTCGATTATCGAGCGAGAAACGGTTGTGAGTGGAGAGCAGGTACTTATCGCATCGGTATTCTACAACCGGCTGAGGCAGGGAATGATGCTTCAGGCCGACCCAACCGTGCAATATGCGCTTGGATACGATGACGCATGGGGTTGGTGGAAAAGTCCGCTTTCTTTGGATGATTTGAATATCGTCTCCCCATACAATACTTATCTGAACCACGCACTTCCTCCTGCCCCCATTGCCAGCCCTGGCCCGGAGGCGTTAAAGGCGGTAGCATTTCCAGAAGAAACAAGTTATTTATTCTTTCGTGCAGATTGTGATGGGTCTGGCAGGCATCTGTTTACAACCACCTTTGAGGAGCATCAGGCAAATGCCTGTCCATGAGAGTATAATTAATTGTGGAAAGGTCCCTTCAGGAGAAAAGGAATGTCATTGTTTCATCTTCCCGTTTCGGAAACACTTCAAGTCTACGACAATATTGTCCAGACGATTGGGAATACACCACTTGTCCGGCTAGGACGGCTGGGGGCAGATTTGAGCTGCGCGCTGTATGCCAAAGTCGAGTTTTTCAACCCTGGTGGTTCTGTTAAAGATCGAATCGGACTCAACATCATTGAGGAGGCTGAACGGAATGGGCGACTTAAACCCGGAGGGACTGTCGTCGAGGCCACTTCAGGAAACACGGGGGTTGGATTGGCAATCATTTGCGCCCTCAAAGGATACAAATCTGTTTTTGTCATGCCAGACAAAATGAGCCAGGAAAAAATCCAGCTATTACGGGCGTTTGGCGCGCGAGTGATATTGACTCCCACAGCCGTCGAACCGGATGACCCGCGTTCGTACTACAAAGTTTCTGCGCGTCTTGCTCATGAAACCCCCAATGCGATCCTCGCCAACCAGTATCACAATCCAGAAAACACGCGCAGCCATTACCAGACGACTGGCCCAGAACTCTGGGAACAAACCGAAGGAAAAATCACCGATTTCGTTGCAACGATGGGAACAGGCGGGACCATCACCGGGACAGCCAGGTATCTTAAGGAGAAAAACTCGAATATCCGCATTATTGGCGTCGATTCCACAGGCTCGATTCTAAAAGAAGCCTGGGAAAACGGGGGGACCGTTCCACCTGGGGCAGAGGCGTATCCCTATAAGGTGGAAGGGTTTGGCGAAGACTTTGTACCCACCACCCTCGATTTGTCCATTGTGGACGATGTCATTCGCGTGACCGATAAGGAATGTTTTTTGTGGGCGCGGCGGCTCGTTAAGCAAGAAGGAATTTTTACCGGAGGATCGTGTGGGGCTGCCGTAGCAGCAGCCGTGCGCTATTGCAGGGATTTACCCCCCGACCGGTTGGTGGTAGTTCTTCTGCCAGATTCAGGATCGCGCTACCTGTCTAAGCTTTATGATGACAAGTGGATGCGTGAAAATGGGTTCCTGGAATATGCCTGGAGTGAGGTCATGTTGCGCGATCTGGTGGCGGCCAAGACTGGACCAGATTTGATCACTGCACAAATCACCGACTCCATTTCCCAGGTGATCCAGTCTATGAAGAAATATGACATTTCCCAGGTGCCGGTCATCAACCCGGATGGGACACTTGCTGGCCTGGTAAACGAAGTGACGTTGCTCCAGCACATGCTCGGATTAGACCATACCCATTCTGCAGAAGAGACATTGGAGGCAATGATACGGCCCGCGAAATCTGTTTACCCAGGGTACACGCTCCTGGAAGAGATTTTGCCTGCCGTTACAGAAGGCAACGTCATCATCGTCACCGATAACGGCAAACCAGCCGGAATTTTGACGAAAATTGACCTGCTGGATTACATCGCGCAATCTCTCTAAATGGACCTCAAATACCCCACTCTTGCCATTCTTCCAGTTCAAAGCCTGATCATTCATGAACATCATGACGACTCACGTACCGGGCCGTTAATTGAGCGGTTTCGTTCGTGTGAGGTGTTTATCAATCCCGTCATCGTCACCCCCCTCCATGACCACACCGCCCGATACATGGTATTGGACGGAGCCAATCGCACGACAGCAACGCGGAAAATGGGCTTTCAACATATTCTTGCCCAAGTCGTTGAGGCAGATGCACTGGCTATAGAAACACAAACCTGGAACCATGTTGTTTGGGACCTCCCACCGAAGAAGTTATTATCTGAAATTCGCAATATCCCCGGACTGGCCTTGCATCCAAGTTCCGTAAGGAGTTCTTACGAGACCGTAATCAACAAAAAAACCAGCCTGGCAGCCGTTCATTTACCCGATGGAACGGTATTCGAAGCCCGTATCCATGCGACCAGTGTTGTGGAACGCAACCGGTTTCTGAACGCCATTGTGAACACCTATGTCCACCGCACCCCGATGGATCGCACTGCCCACCACACAGTGGAACAACTCGTGAAAACGTACCCTACCTTGAGTGGGTTGATCTTTATGCCGAAGCTACCGATTGAACATCTGACATCGCTGGTTAGCCAGGGAGAGTTGATCCCCGCCGGGGTGACGCGCTTCACCATCAACCCGCGCGCGCTCCGGGTAAATTTTCCATTGAACATCCTGGAAAATCAAAAAATGTCCCTGGAAGAGAAAAATGACGCACTCGAGGCGTTTATCCAGGATCGTTTCGCAAAGAAAGGCGTGCGGTATTATGCAGAAGAAACTGTATTGTATGACGAATGAATTAGTTGACCATCCGTTAACTTCGTGGCATAATCTCGCCTAACATTTTGATCCACCAATCAAAGACATTGATGGAAACGAGTAAGTCTGCGGCGAATAATCGTCAGGCCTGTCAGCGAACCCGGGACAGTGTGAGCCGGGCCAAACCACCAGACTGAAAATCCTTCCGGAGCCGCAATCTGAAAGCCAGCGGATACGCCAGCGTATCTGCTCAAGCAAGTAAGAAAGCCGGGAACGCCACCCGTTATCCAGGGCGCAGTGTGTTGGAAGCAGAGGAACCTCCCAAAAAAAGGGGTGCGTGGGGGTGTACACCCCCAC
>DATDOR010000752.1:0-4411 GCA_035293165.1 Anaerolineales bacterium
ACACCCCCATGCACACCTTTTTTTCGGGTTACCATCTCTTTTAATTATAACTGCCAACTCATGCAACAAAGTCAAACTGGTATAATCGCCGGAAATGGAAAGCAATATGCAAGAAATTGGAACCTATCTAAATCGCGCTCACAAAATGCTCCAGGTCGCAAAGTTCAACCTTGATGAGGGCTTTCGGACTACAGCCGTCAACCGGGCTTATTATGCGATCTTCTATGCCGCGAATGCACTGCTTTCCACAAAAGGGATCGCTCGAAGCAAACACAGCGCAGTTATCGCTTCTTTTCGGCAAGAATTTGTAAAAACAGGATTAATCGAGGCTGAATTCAGCCAAATCTATGGGAGGGTAATGGATGATCGAAATGTTAGTGATTATGTAATTGTCGAAGAAATTGAGTTTGAAAGGGCAAAAACTAATCTAGAAGATGCAAAAAGATTTGTAGCGAGACTTGAAAAACATCTTCGTGAAGGAGGGTGGATATGAAAGGTGAGATGAAAAAGGCAGTTGATGAGTTTGTAAATCGGTTACAAAAACTCCATTCCTCCCAAATTTCAGATATTTTTCTGTATGGTTCTCAAGCCCGAGGCGATCAGAAAGAATATTCTGATGTGGACATCTTGATTATCGCCAATACAAAAGACTGGCGTTTCAAGCACGAAGTCAGCAATATTGCATCGGATGTCAGTCTGGAATTCGATATATTGTTGGATACTCATGTGATTTCGCAGGAAAACTGGGAAAAAATGAGGAACGCTAATTTCAGTTATTACCAAAATATCATTTCAGACGGAATAGCAATCGCCCTATAAAGTTAGCCATTATTCCATGCCCACACCCACCAACCCCATCAACACCTTCACCGAAGTTCGCAACAGCCACGTTCACGGCATGGGTGTGTTTGCCAAAACCGACATCCCCAAAGGCACGGTCTGGTGGCGCGCCCGTCCCGGAATTGATGTTTTGCTCATCAATAAGGCGCAATTCCAAACGCTAAAAGACTCCCAGCACTCCCCCACCTCCCAGGATTTACTCGAAGCGATCTACACCTACAGCTACTACTCCGCCGAGGACGATGTGTTGATCCTCATTCTCGACCACGCCCGCTATACCAACCACTCCTTCCAACCCAACTCGGACGTATACCCGGAGCCGGGCGTGATCGGCTCCATCGCGCTGCGGGACATCAAAGCCGGGGAAGAAATCATGGAGGATTATTCCGAGTTCGACCACTGCCCCTGGCCGGGATTTGCGGAAGAATATTGGATGCCGGATGAAGAACCTCCGAAAAAAAGGGGTGTGGGGGGGTGTACACCCCCCCACACCCCTTTTTTTCGGGCCATTTCCGCTCTGAGGTAAGTAATTATCTTACCGGCTTCGATTAAACTGCCAGGCCCGGAATATAGGATAGATTGCCCCTAACGCGACGAAAAACGCGACAAATATCCCAATGCCTCCGGCGACTACCAACGGGGGAAAGACCACACCCGCCAATGCCAACACGACACTGATCCCAAACGCTGCCGCGGCCGCAAGCAGAATCCACAGCGCGGTCGTTTGGGCGCGTTTCATCGAGGAGCGGCGCACCCCGAACAACCGCCCGGTCTGCCCGTTGAGCATAACCGGTTGCGGGCGGTTCTCATCGTCCAGGTAGCAGGTCGTGTATACCGGCAGGTGCAGTTGCGTCCAGTTTTGGTTCGCGTACGCGGCCTGCCAGCGGAATTCGCGGAAATGATCGGCTTGTGCGGCTGTGCGGCACTCACCGGCGGCGGCGGTTTGAAAGCCGGGGATGGCGTCCGGCCAGGCATCGGCGGTGGAACGGTTGGGGAGGCGGACGAACGGTTCCCCGGTGACAGGACTGCCAACCTGCGAATGGAATTGCGAGGCCTTGAAGTCATATTCGCCGAGTTGCCGGATGAGTTGCTTGTGTTCCTCCAACCCGGGGGCAGGGATATTGTGATAAGTTCTTTTCAACCGCCCCACGCGCGGCTCCCAGCGGATGCGGGTTTCTTTCACCTGTTGGGTTTGCCAGCCCTGCCCGCCATATTGCTCGCGGTGGCTGACGACTTCGTAATTGAACCCCGCTTCCCCCTGCCAGGTCGCTTCCACATCGGCGTCCACCAGATACATGGGCAGGTAAATGGCCTGGAGCCGCCTGCGTAAGTTCACCGGAGTTAAGTCCTTCGGGGCAAATGGAATCCCCCTCGCAAAAGACAGGATTTTCAAGTCCAGGTTTGGGCCAGAGACATTGAAGGGGATCTGTTCCTCCGCGGGGAGCACCGGAAACGCCGTCTCTTCGACCGGGGTCAATCCCCCCCGCCAGCAGTGGGGACAATGTTGGGGGGTGATGTCGTCGGGGATTTGGTAAATCCAGTCACAGGAGGGACAGAGAAGAGTTTTCATCGTGTCTCAATTCGCAAATGTGTTTATAGTAGGTTTCAAAGAAGAAGTCGCAGGCATTTCGCTGGTTGAGTAGCCAGTGCTTTTCTGGCGTATCGAAACCAAGAAAGGCGAGGATTTGCCTTTTCACCGCTTGATTTCGATACGGGCGACGAAAAGCGTGTCGCCCTACTCAATCTGCGCTTCAAATGAATATGAAATACGTTACACATCATCCATCTCATCCGCCTGCCTCCAGATGAAGAAGCTGATCGCCCCGCCAATGAGCAGCAGGACGAAGCCAATGCCGCCGATGACGACACCAACACCGCCAAACAACAGGGTGATAACCCCGATCAAGCCGAGGATCACACCCGGTGTGAGTAGCGCGGCGATGGCGAGCCAGACTTTCGTCCAATCCACCGGGCGCTGGCCGCTGATCCAGCCGGTTTGGCCGTTGATAAGCATCTGGTAGGTGTTGACGCCCTCGCGACCTTTGAGGTCGCCGCGCCCATCGTTGTACTGGAACGCGCTGACATAAACAGGCAGGAGGACGTACCGCCAGCTTTCTTCGCTGAAGTCGAGGTTCATGGTGAAGTTACGGACGTGATCGCCCCGGATCTGGTCGTTACAGGCATCGCGGGTGGCTTCGCGCATGCGGTCGCGGGCGTCCGCCCAGGCCGTTTCGAGTTGGACGTCGTAGGCCTGGGCGTGCATCCCGGCCAGATATTCGGGGGCATATTCCACTAACCCGCCCGTGTTGAAGTTGCCGATTTTTCCCAGGTGGCGTTCGCTGACTTTGCCCGTCCCCTGTACGAGCAGGTCGTCGAAAAATTTACTCACGTTCCCATCTTCCCAACGCCAGCGGATTTTCGTGCGCGTCCGCCACTCTTTGGAACCGGCGTCGTAGTAGCGTTCGGTTTCGTTGTAGCCAACTTCGGCGCGCCACCGGGCCTGGGCGGTGGAGTCGAACGTCCAGTACGGCAGGTAGATGGGAGTGAACTGGCCGGCGTCAACCTTGCTTTGAAGGTTCGCTTTTCGTTTGAGGGCGGAGGGGGTCATCCAGCTACTGCCGAGCCAGTTTTGGACAATCGGGCGGAGTTCTTCGGGTTTACGCTGGAAAGGGATGAGGAAACGCGGGCGTAGGGCGTCTTGCCTTGCTCCGCGCTGGAGGACTTTGTTGGAGGCGCAAAACGGGCAGGTGGCGGTGAGAGTACCCACTGGAAGGGTCGTGTGTGCGCCGCAGTTCTGGCACTCCAGTTCCTGACGCGCTTCCCCCCACCCGCGCGCGGCGGACTGTTCGAGCGTCTCGACTTTGAACTCGAATTCCTGCGCGCCTTTGCCGATCCGTTCTTTTTTGGGCGGTTCGTAGTAGCCGCAGTGGGAGCATTTCAGCCCGCCATCGGCGACGCTGTACCCGGTGGCCGCGCCGCATTGCGGGCATTGGAAATCCACCTCGAAGAGGTGGATTTCTTGTTCCGGCGCGGGGGCGTAGAGTTCGATGCCGGGGACGGCGGAGGGGATGGGGAGGTAGTTGGGGGGAGGGAAGGTCATTGGAGGAGTGGGTGAATGGGTGATTGGAGATTGGTGATTGTTGATTGTTGATTGGTGATTGGTTCATTGTACACAGAAGGCGCAGAGTTTCACAGAGGGGCTTTGAGTTTTTTCATTCTTTCTGTGTCCATCTGTATTTTCTGTGTGCTCTGTGTACCTTCTGGCTACCGAATACTGGCTACTCACCTTGCGCGGCGAGTTCGGCTTCGACTTGTTTCATTTCTCTTTCAATTCGTTCAAGATAGGGGCTTTGAACAGCAATGCTTAAATCATAAACACGTTGAAATTCGTGCATTGCTTCCGACAAATTCCCATCACGCCAATAATGGGTAGCAATGTGCCAGCGCGTAATGCTTTCTCCAAACCGGTCGCCCACTTCTTCAAACACCGGCAGCGCCCGCTCGTAATATGCCAACGCTTTCGCCGGATTACCCGTCACCTGGTACACCGCCCCGATGTTGTTGAGCGTCG
>DATDOR010000753.1:0-3326 GCA_035293165.1 Anaerolineales bacterium
CCCCAGGAGCACCCTCATGACTCACCCCAACAAACTCATCGCCGTCACCGGCGCGACCGGTCAACAAGGCGGCGCGGTCGCCCGTAAATTACTATCCGAAGGCTGGCAGGTGCGCGCCCTTACGCGGGATGCCAGCAAACCCGCCGCGCAGGCCCTCGCCCAGTCAGGGGCAGAACTTGTCCCTGGCGACATGGACAACCCCGCCGAACTCGAAGCCGCTTTCAACGGCGCATATGGCGTTTTTAGCGTGCAAAACTTTTGGCTGCCCGGTGTCGGGTACGAGGGCGAAGTCCGCCAGGGCAAGGCCGTGGCCGACGCGGCGAAAAATGCCGGGGTACAACACTTCGTCTACAGTTCGGTCGGCGCGGCGCATCGCGGTATGGGACAAAAACATTTCGCCAGCAAACATGAAATCGAGCAGCATATTCTCGCGCTTGGCCTTCCCGCGACCATCCTCCGCCCCGTCGCCTTCATGGAAAATTACCTCTGGAACCGCGATAAAATTCTGAACGGCGTATTCCCCAGTTGGGGGCGCCGCCCGGAGAAAACCATCCAACTCATTGCCGTCGAGGATATTGCCTTTTTTACTCACCTTGCCTTTGCCAATCCCGAAGCCTATTTGGGAAAAACCCTCGAAATTGCCGGGGATGAATTGACGGATGGGCAAATTGCCGGAGTCTTTGGCAAAGTCCTGGGGCGGGAAGTCGTTGTCGAAATGCCGCAAATGCCCGAAGGTTTCACCCCTGATGAGGAGCAAATTGCCATGAATGCATTCTTCAACGGCGAGGGCTACACCGCCGACATCGCTGCTCTACGTGCCCTCCATCCTGGCTTGTTGGACTTTGAAACCTGGGTGAGGAAGATCGGTTGGGCTTTGTAATTCAAGTGCCAGTCATTTCGAAAAGGCCTCTCTTCTAAACTATGTATTGTGGATCACACCGATCACGTTAAACTGATCCGAAATGGCGCCCCTCGCCCCGAACCTGGACCGCCGCCCCCAACATGGGCGGACCTGGGGTCCGGGCGAGGGGCGTTTACCCTGGCCCTGGCGGAGGTACTGCCTCCCGGCGGGGTGATTTACTCCGTTGACCGGGACGCGGCTTCCCTGCGCGAGCAGGAACGCGCGATGCGGATCCGTTTTCCCGGCACGGTCGCGCATTATCTCTCAGCAGACTTCACGCACCCGCTCAATTTACCGCCATTGGACGGGGTCGTCATGGCAAACTCCCTGCATTTTCACCGGAACAAAGAACTGATCATCCGTACAGTTAAATCCTATCTAAAACCCGCGGGCAGGTTGATTTTGGTAGAATACGGGACGGACCGGGGCAACCCGTGGGTTCCCTACCCTCTATCGTATCGAACCTGGGAAAAACTGGCTGTGCGCTGCGGGTTTTCTGAAATTCGTTTGATTATGACGCGTCCCAGCCGGTTTCTCGGCCAAATCTATTCTGCTGTAAGCTGGTCATGATGAACCTCAAAAATATAGATCGCCGTTTGTCCACCATCCTGCTCATCGTCTTTGTTCAGATGTTGGGCGGTGCGATGGTGTTGCCTGTTTTGCCATTGTACGCCCAGCGGGATTTTGGTTTAACCCCGCCGGCCATTACCTTGCTGGTTTCGTCCTACTTCATGGCGTTGTTTTTTGCCGGGCCGTGGCTGGGCAGGCTGTCAGACACACGTGGACGGCTTCCCGTGTTGATTGTCAGCCTGATAGGAACGGTACTGAGTTTTGTGATGATGGCATTGGCGAACAGTGCGTGGATGCTGTTCGCCGCCCGGATTTTAGATGGCGTGACGGGGGGGAACCTGATCGTCGCGCAGGCATATGTGACCGACATCACGCCGCGCGAACAGCGCACAGAGAAGTTGGGGAAGATTTTTGCCGTATTTGGGCTGGGTTTCATCTTTGGTCCGGCGATTGGCGGGTTTGTCTCTGCCAATTGGGGAGAACATGCTTCGTTTTGGGTGGCAGCTGCGCTCACACTGGTGACTGTCATCATCGCCGGGCTCGCATTGGATGAAACGATCACCCCAGAACAACAATCTGCTAACCGGACAGGTAGCCGTGCCAGCATGAGTCCGGCCGCAGTGGCACAAAACCCGCCATTGGTGCTGATCTTATTTGTATCGTTCATCGTCCAGTTTGGCCTGGGTATTTTACAGTCCACGTTTGCTTTGTATGGGGATGCAGTGCTTTTTGCGGGGTACGATGAAGCAACCACCAACATGGGTATCGGGTTGATCCTGGCCGTCGTGGGCGTCACTCAATTCATTACCCAAACATTTCTACTTCGCCCCATGTTGCGGCGTTTTAGCGAAGTCTGGCTGGTCGTTACAGGAAGCATTGTTCGGGCGTTGGGGGCGGTTTTTTACGCCCTGGCAAACTCGCCCTGGAGTGCCTTGCCTGCTTCGATTGCTTTCCCCTTTGGAATAGGAATCACGATGCCTTCCCTGCAATCCCTTGCAACCCGGACTGTGCCCGATCATATGCGCGGAGGTGTATTGGGCGTCTACCAATCGTCCATCAGCCTGGGAGTAATCTTCGGGACCGCGTTTGGCGGGGTGCTATTTGAGGTAGCCCCTCAGGTTCCCTACTGGGTCGCGGCGGGATCGGGTGTGTTTGCGATTCTGGCCGCGCTCCTGCTGCTGCGCCAATCCCGTGTGGAAGTTTTTGAAACGCCCATCGTTGCTCCAGGGGATTGAATTTTGGTAACTGCTCAGGCTTAAGCCTGAAAATTGCCGTAAAAAGGTGTGCGTGGGGGTGTACACCCCCACGCACACCTTTTTACGGCTTTCCTGCTACTCTGGGTTGAGTAGTTACGCATTTCGTCACATTACAATATTGTCCTAAAGAGAAAACCCTTAGGGTCTGCAAAGGAGTCAAGATGCCTATACCAATAATCGTTTTTAGTGATTACGTTTGACCATGGTGTTTCATGGCCGAGTCCGGTCTGGATTCGCTTCGCGAAACGCACGATGTAAAGGTCGAATGGAAAGCATTTGAACTGCGCCCGAAAGGGTCGCCGCCCATCCCGCCAGAATATAGAGAACGCATCCTGCAGGGCTGGCCGCGCGTCCAGCAAATCGCGCGGGAACGGTTCAACGTCGAGATGAACCACCCCGGCCTGAAAAATCCAGGTGATACTTTTCTAGCGCAC
Source organism: Anaerolineales bacterium (assembly GCA_035293165.1). Lineage (GTDB taxonomy): Bacteria > Chloroflexota > Anaerolineae > Anaerolineales > JABWBV01 > JABWBV01. The sequence continues at coordinate 3,162 of DATDOR010000753.1, forward strand.
ATGGGCGCAAAGTTTGCCGAGAAACGAGGGAAGGGAGAAGCCTATCATAAAGCGGTCTTCCGCGCTCACTGGCAGACAACCCAAGACATTGCGGATGTTGCTGTGCTGGCGGAAATTGCAAAGAACATTGGCCTGGATGAAACGGCTTTTCGGCAGGCGCTCGCC
>DATDOR010000754.1:0-3029 GCA_035293165.1 Anaerolineales bacterium
GAACACCTTTCGTCTTTCGAGATGCCTGCATTGTACTTTCCCCAAGCCACATAGTGGGTTTTCTCTTGTTAACAATTTGTTAAGGCGGACTCAAGCGGACGCCAGGAAACCCGTTCGTGAATATAATCACACGCAATGAAAACTTTACGCTTTCCTTTGCTTCTCCTATTCCACCTCCTGGCGGGATGGGGCATCCTGACAGGATGTAGCACCATTTCCCAGGCAAAATCTTCCTCCGGTGAAGCTGCCCCCTCCGAAAGTACCTACATTGAAAATAAAGGCTCCGACACCATCGTCAACCTGGCTTTGGCGTGGGCGGAATACTACCAGGGAGTCCACCCCGAAGTACGAATTTCCGTCACCGGTGGGGGATCGGGCACAGGACTGGCCGCGCTGGTTAACGGCACGGTAGACATCGCCAACGCTTCCCGCCAGATCAAGTCCGAAGAAGCCGATGCCGTGCGGGCCAACGGGCAGGACCCGATTGAGTTCGTCATTGCCCGCGACGCGATTGCCGTCATTGTCAACCCCGAAAACCCGGTCTACGAACTGACTCTCCAACAAATTTCCGACATCTACTCCGGCAAAATCAATAACTGGCTCGAAGTCGGCGGGGAAGACCGCCCCATCGTCCGCCTGTCTCGCGAAACAAACTCCGGTACGCACGTTTACTTCCTCGAAGAAGTCCTGCGCCTGGGCGAAAAAGATAACAAAACCCTGTTCACCCAGAACACGCTCCTCCTGCCCTCCTCCGAAGTCATCAGCGCCGAAGTCCGCGAGAACCCTAATGCGATTGGCTATGACGGCCTGGGCTACGTCACTCCCGACCTGAAAGTGGTCGCCGTTTCGCCTGAACCCGGTGCCCCTTACATTCTCCCCTCCGCCGACACCGTCAACAACGGGCAATATCCCATCGCTCGTGACCTGTACATGTACACTGCCGGAGAACCGACCGGGGCAACCAAAATTTACCTGGACTGGATTTTCACCGAAGAAGCGCAAAAAATTGTTGTGGAGTTAGGTTTTGTTCCGATCTTTCCATAAATTATGACCACTGAAACTACACTTCCTGCCCCGCGTACATCCTCGTCTAAGCAAACTTCGGTTGCCCTGCGAGAGCGCCTGATCACAGGATTGATCAAGACATCCGGCTACTCCGCCATCGTCTTCGTCCTGCTGATTTTTTACTTCCTGGTCGAATCGGGGCTACCCACGCTCGGCGAAGTCCCCTTTGGTGATTTATTCAGCAGCCGTTGGTATCCCATCGAAGAATATTTTGGCCTTTTGCCGTTAATCAGCGGCTCGATTGTCGTCACCATCGGCGCATTGATCGTCGCCTTCCCGCTTGGGATGGGTACCGCGATCTACATCGCCGAGATCGCTCCCCGCCAGGTCCGGGAAGTGCTCAAACCCCTGGTCGAGTTGCTTGCCGGGCTGCCGTCGGTCATGTTGGGCTTTTTAGGCATCATCACCCTTTCCCCGCTCTTGCGCCGGATGCTGGACTTACCCACCGGGCTCTCCGCCCTGACCGCTTCCCTGCTCCTGGGCTTTATCTCCCTCCCCACTATTGTCTCGGTGGCGGAAGACGCCCTCGACGCGGTGCCCAAATCCTATCGTGATGCCGCCCTGGCAATGGGCGCCACCGACTGGCAAACCATCTGGCGCGTGACCGTTCCCGCTGCCCGGTCGGGGATTTTCACCGCCGTCATGCTTGGGGTAGGCCGCGCGATTGGCGAAACGATGACCGTGATGATGGTCGCCGGGAACGCACCGGTTTTACCCACCGGATTGGGCGTGTTTCTCTCCCCTGTCCGCACGATGACCGCCACCATCGCCGCCGAAATGGGCGAAGTCGCCCAGGACAGTACGCACTTTCATGTGTTGTTTTTCGTCGGCATTGCCTTGTTCCTGATCTCGCTGATCGTCAACGTGACCGCTTCACTGGTGATTTTCCGGCAGGTGAAGCGCTCGGAGCGGATTTTGTCATGAACACTTCCCAATCCCGTTACACCAACCAACGCATCGTCTTCGTCTTCTTGACCGCGACGACCCTGCTGACCGTCATCCCTATCATCGTTGTCGTCGGCTACATTTTGTGGCAGGGCGCGCCTGCCTTCTCGTGGGAATTCATCACCGCTATGCCCCGCGATGGGATGCGCGCTGGGGGAATCTGGCCCGCGCTCGTTGGGACGTTTTACCTGACGCTTGGCACGGCGATCTTTGCCGTTCCCCTGGGCATCGGCGCAGCGATTTATCTGTCCGAATACGCCCCCGACAACCGCTGGACACGGCTGATCCGGCTGGCGATCATCAACCTTGCCGGAATTCCGTCGGTTGTTTATGGGCTGTTTGGCCTGGGCTTGTTTGTCCTCTTCCTCAACTTCGGGACGAGCATCCTGGCCGGGTCGCTAACCCTCGCGATTATGACTCTTCCGATCATCATCAGCACTGCCGAAGAAGCGCTCCGCGCCGTACCGCAATCGTTCCGGGTAGTGAGCATTTCTTTGGGCGGCACACGCTGGCAAACCATCCGGCGGATTGTCCTACCTCAGGCCTTGCCCGGCATTTTGACCGGGGTAGTGCTCGGCCTGGAACGCGCCGCCGGGGAAACCGCCCCCATCTTGTTTACCGTTGCTGCCTTCTTCCTCCCCAGCCTGCCCAGCTCCCCGATGGATGCCACGATGGCGTTACCCTATCACCTGTTTGTCATCTCTACGCAGGTTCCGGGGATGCCCATCCAGATTCAGTACGGTACCGCGCTTGTGCTGGTCATCTTCGTCCTCGTTATGAACCTGATCGCCGCCACCATCCGCTCACGGGCCCGGGCGAAGAGACAATGGTAAAACTTCTCATGAACAAAATCACCATCGAACACCTCACCCTCCATTATTCCGATGGTACGGAATCACTCCAGGACATCTCACTCGATATTCCGGCAAATGCGATCAGTGTCCTGTTTGGCCCTGCTGGGGGTGGGAAGTCCACACTGTTGCGGGTGCTCAACCGGTTGAATGACCTGACCGACGTGA
>DATDOR010000755.1:0-16346 GCA_035293165.1 Anaerolineales bacterium
GGCGGGAAGCCAGACCGGGACGAATACGGATAATATTGGGGATATCGTCTGGTCCCCGGCAGATGTCCTGGCGGATAGCAAGCAAATGATGCAAACAGCGCCGGGGATTGTCCCCGCAGCCAGGATCAGTTATATCTATCAAGATGTGGCTATTACATTGGGCGATGAGGGGCGTTATGGGGAGGAGGATTGCAACCTGGACGGGATTCCCGACGTCGCGATGCAAGGCGGGAGTTTGGAGATGGATTTCCGTAACGTGTTGGCGCGCGTGAAAGCATTAGACGTGACGGTACTGATTCGATCCGGCACGGGACAGTTGACCGTTTTCGATCCCGCGCGCGACCCTATCGAAACGCAGTCTGCACTCGCTTCTCCAACGATGGCCCAGGTCTTGACCCTCCGTCACAATGTTCCCTATCATTACGCTGACCTGAACCTGGACGATGGTTGTTTTCTCGGCTTCAGTCTGACGCCACCCCAGGCCAATCAACAGCCTGAGGGACCCCGCCCGGCCGTGGACCCATTGGAAGTGGCCACCGATTTCGTCCGCATCACCGAGCCTTTTGACGGGGCAACGGTGGCCGATCCGCTGGTTGTTTCTGGCGAGGCCAGTGTTCCACTTTACAATGACCGGCAATTGTTGATCCGCCTCGAAACGCCCGATGGGAATGAAATCCAACAACAGTGGGCATCGGTCGTCGGGGGAGAGGTGGGAGGCGAGCCGGGAACGTTTTCCGCGACCATTCAGGTAGATTACGTGCTGCCTGCTGAAGTGGTCGTGCGCGTGCAGAACATCGAACCGGTCGAATTACCCGTGGTTTTGGCAGAGGACAGCGTGCGGATTACACTGAATCCTGAAGCCCCAGGGGCGTTCCGCCGTCCGCCGGAGAATGGCGAATTTTACGCACCGTATATTCCGACTATTGTGGGAGGAATCGCGCCGGCAGGCGGTATCTTGTTGGATGCGGATTTTTCGGATTGGGCGGTATTGTCCCGTGCGTCGGGGGTCCAGCCCACCCATTTCGAAAACATCGTATTCGACCAGGCCTGCCAGGTGTTCTTCCCGTCCGAAACACCCGAAGACGTTGCCCCTGTGGATCTGCAGGCAGAGGTGATGTTTGCGTACAGTGACGAGTACCTCTTCGCATACTTTTTGGTGCGCGATGAACGGTATGTCCCCTATTCAAATTTTGACACTTTAATCTTTCAGGGAGATGCCCCGCAAATTATTCTCGATACCGATCTGGCCGGTGACTTTGACAGAACGACTGCCAATCAGGACGATATTCAGGTTGACCTGCATCCGGGCAATCGGGATGGTTTTGCCTTGTACAGCCCTTTTGCAGCGTATTGGAATATCGGAACGTTTTTGCAGTCCGGCGTTCAAGAAGCCTCGGCGATTGCCAAAGAGGTGTTCATTGCCAGTGTTCCAACGCTCGATGGATACCTCATAGAAGCGGCGATCCCGTGGCCAGTGATCGGTGTAAAGGGGAAGCCCGGAGATGTCTTCGGGATTGCGGCCAGCGTCAGCGATAATGACACGCCGGAGACGAATGTCCAGGAGTGTATGATCTCGAGTGCCCCAAAACGGGATTTTCGTAACCCGACGTCGTGGGGCACGTTGTTTTTGCTGGCCTTGCCTTAGTGAGGTCCGTTTACCACGCGTAAGCTTCGGGAGCTTCCCCGCCTGGGCCGGGCCAGATCTCGTCTAATCGCTTCATCGTATCCTCGGACAGTTCAATATCCAGCGCGCACATCGCTCCGGTTAATTGATCCATTGTACGCGGGCCGATGATGGGACCGGTAATGTCCTTATTGTGCAGCATCCAGGCCAGAGCAACGTCGGCAGGTTGTTCGCCCATCTCCGCACAAAACGCCTCATAAGCCTCGATTTGCGGGCGATACTTCTCAATATCCTTTTGCCGATCCTCGCTTGCGCGGCGGCCTTCCTCAATCTTTTTCAATACCCCTCCCAGCAAACCACCCCCTAACGGACTCCAGGGGATGATGCCCAGGCCGAATTCGCGGCACGCCGGGATGACTTCCAATTCGATCATCCGCGCGTTCAAGTTGTACAGGCTCTGCTCAGAGACCAACCCCATGAAGTGGCGAGCTTTCGCCTCACCTTGCGCCTGTGCGATCTGCCACCCGGAGAAGTTACTGCTCCCCACATACAGCACCTTCCCCTGCTGGACCAACACCTCCATCGCCTGCCAGATTTCTTCCCAGGGAGTCTCCCGGTCAATATGGTGGAATTGGTACAGGTCAATGTGATCGGTCTGCAAACGCCGCAAACTGCCTTCCACCGCCTGGCGAATATGAAAAGCGGACAAATGGCGGTCGTTGACGCCTTCGCCCATCTGGCCAAACACCTTCGTCGCAATTACGACCTGTTCGCGCCGACCCCCACCCTGCGCGAACCAGCGCCCGACAATCTGTTCGGTGACGCCTTCACCGAGTTTCGAGCCATAGACATTTGCAGAATCGAAAAAGTTGATTCCCAGTTCAAGGGCTTTGTCCATAATGGCAAAGCTATCTTCTTCCGTGGTCAAAGGGCCGAAGTTCATCGTGCCCAGGCATAAACGGCTGACTTTCAGGCCAGTACGGCCAAGACTTACGTAGTTCATATTACACTCCTGCTACATTTGGATTAGAATTCCGTAAATAAATGTGACTGCTCAGGCTAAGGTAGATCAGTCTCCGAAAAAAGGGTGTGCATGGGGTGTACACCCCCATGCACACCCTTTTTTCGGTGCATATCCACTGAATACACCCATATCATACCCTATGTTCTCACTTTTCAACATAACAAGGGTTCTTTGGGAATCGGCGGGGAGGTCCCCAGATTTTGGGGTGTGAGTGGGGTGTACACCCCACTCACACCCCAAAATCTGGCATTAACCACGGCAAATCCCAAAGAGCCATAACAAGGAGGAAACACCTAATCCGGGCAAAAATAATCTCCTGATACCCCGGCATGGCGTTGCTTGACATCAGCAGCCCTTTCCTCAGCCCCTGGATTTTTTCCAGGGGCTGTTTTTTCTCCAAAATTTCTTGACCAATATGCTAAAATTAGGCTATGCATTCCAAACTCACCCGCCGGGAGTTACTCAAATTGGGATTACTGTCTTTGGGGGCGATGGGAACGCTGGCTTTCCGCGACTTGCTGCCCGAGGAAGAACGTTTTACCCCGTTTGGGTATGGCCGGGTGACGACCGATGCCATCCCTGTCCGGGCGGGGTTGGGTACGGGTTCTGCTCAAAAAGGCTGGCGATGGCGAGACGAGATCATCCCCCTGTTGGAGCGGGTGATCGATCCCCGCTCTCCGGCCCACAACCGGGTGTGGTATCGGGTCGTTGGTGGCTATGTGTACAGCGCATACATCCAACTTATCCAATCATTTACCAACCCCGTGCTTCAAACCATTCCCGAAAAGGGTCAAGTTGGGGAAGTCAGTGTGCCATATACACAATCCATGCGCTATTACCGTACGCAGGGTTGGCAACCTCTTTACCGGCTTTATTATCATTCCGCACAGTGGATCACGGGAATTGACGAAGGACCAGAGGGCCAACCCTGGTACGAGCTTGCCGACGACCGGCTGGGGATACGCTATCACGCACGAGCGGCTGATTTGCGTCCTATCCCCCCTGAGGAGTTGGCGCCTCTCTCACCGGACGTGCCCCCGGACGAAAAGCGGATCGTGGTTTCAATTTCAAGCCAAACCGTCACCTGTTACGAGGGGGATAGAGAGGTCTTTCACACAGATGTCTCTACTGGAGTTGGCGGGCCAACCAGCAATGGCATCCCGCGCCATACCCCGGAAGGCCGTTTTCGGATCGGATGGAAAACACAGTCTCGCCACATGGGTGACGGCGAACTAACCAATGATATTCTTGCCTACGAATTGCCGGGTGTGCCCTGGTGTGGGTTCTTCGTTTCTACCGGTGTGGCTTTTCACGGTACATACTGGCATGACAATTATGGAACAAAAATGAGCAGTGGTTGTGTCAACATGCGCCCGGATGAGGCAAAGTGGCTATTTCGTTGGACAACGCCTATAATCAACCCTGCTGATTGGTATATGGATGGAATAGGTACGCTTGTAGAGGTGTTTGCATGAGATCAAGATTTTCACGTCACTCAGCCCGAGAAGAAACCGTTGATATTGAAACAGCTGTGCGAATGTTGATCACTCGCCTTCAAGAGGTTGGGAAGACAACCGGGATAGACCCGAGTCAGATCAGTCGAAGCCAGTTGTCTGGATTAATGGAACGGATGGCCTCGGCCGGACAAAAATCGGCTCCAAGGAAGACCACCTCGCCTCACCCAAGTTCCGTTCCCGAACCGCCTGCGGGCCTTGAAATTACCCTTACAACCAGGGCCGGCCGGGAGAAAGGGGAACCGATCATTCTTACGCCCAACTTACTCAGCCGGAGTCTGGTTCCATATCTGAATGCCATTATTTCTGTTCAAAACATTTTTAATGAGGTTAAAGAGCTTCCTCTCCGCAAAATCCCTATCCTTGAAATCCGTTCCCAACCGGTCCTAACTATTCGGCTGGATGGGGCCTCTGAAGCCATTTATATCATCAAAGCCATCGTCAATTCCTGGCGCCGGCAGAATTACGAGCAGCTCTATCGTTTGACAACTGGCAATATGCACAACCGTATCGAAAAAACAACGTTAGATCGCAGCAAGGTGGAAATGGCGTCTCAAATGCTTGATTTAGTCAAAGCTGGAATGACAGAAAAAGAAAAGTTTAATTACCTTTCCAGTCTTATCCCCTCTATTGACATCTTAATCTTCAGTGAATATGAATTGAGTTGAAGCTGTATGCCCAATCCATACGGTGTTCCCGAAATCACAGCGCAAACGCTGCATGAAAAATTCACAGATGGTGAGCCGATTGTCTTGATGGATGTACGTGAGCCTCACGAACTTCAGTACGCCAAACTACCGGATGAATGGGTCACACTGGTTCCTCTCAGCAAACTCGCGCGGGAATACCTCAATGGATTGCCCGAATCAGTCCAGGCAAAAGAGACTGAAATTGTAGTGATGTGCCATACCGGACAACGAAGCGCACAAGTCACTGCCTGGTTGATCCAAAATGGATGGACTAATGTTTACAATCTGCTTGGGGGCATTGATGCGTACGCCAGAACCATTGATCCATCTGTAGGGTTTTATTAAGGAATTGTTTTGGTCAACAGTAGTATGAACACCCGAAAAAAAGGTGTGTTTGGGGGTGTACACCCCCAAACACACCTTTTTTTCGGGAATCTCGTTGTTCACACTTTTTCAAGGAGTACGTATGCCTTCCCTTTCTCAACAGGATTACCTTGCTCTTATTTATCACGGATTACCCCCAACCCGCCACCCGAAAAAAGTCATCCTTGTAGGCGCGGGGATGGCCGGTTTAGTCGCCGCCGATTTGCTCCTCAAAGCCGGGCACGAGCCGATCATCCTTGAAGCGCAGCACCGGATCGGAGGGCGAATTTTCACTGTTCGGGAGCCGTTCGCGCCGGGTTTATATGGCGAAGCGGGAGCGATGCGTCTTCCCCAATCCCATACCTTGACAATGGCCTATGTGGAAAAATTCGGGCTAAAAACCTACCCTTTTACCCTGGAGAACCCGCAAGCCTATTGTCATCTGCGCGGGATAAAACATCGCCGTGCGGAAGCAGATACCAACCTGGATGTATTTGGGTATGAATTTGCCCCGCACGAGCGGGGAAAATCCCCTGGGCAACTTTGGGAAGCCACGCTACGCCCCATTATCCAAAAACTCGAACGTGAAGGGGAAACTGCCTGGGAAGAAATTTATGCGGAGTATGACCAATACTCGGTCCGTGAATTCTTAGAAGATGTAAACCGCTGGTCAGAAGGCGCAATTGAAGTTTTTGGATTACTATTCAACCAGGAAGCGATGATGAACTCTTCGTTTCTGGAATTGTTGCGCGAAGAGGTTGGCGGATTTTACACCAATCTCGTACAAATTGAAGGCGGCACTGAACAGCTACCCCTGGCTTTTCTGCCAACCCTCAAAAATCACATCCGGTTCGGGGCAAAGATGATTGCTATGGATCAATCCCCTAACGATGTAACGATTCATTATCGTACCCTGGGAGGAAACATGCAGGTTTCAGGTGATTATGCCATTCTCACCGTTCCATTCCCGGTGTTACGGCATGTTGAAGTATTCAAACCCTTCACGTTTGCCAAGCAGCGAGCCATCCGCCAGCTTCATTATGATGCTTCTGCAAAAATCTTTCTCCAGTTTCGTCGCCGGTTCTGGGAAGAAGACGACGGAATTTATGGTGGGGGAACCGTCACCGACCTGGCGGTGCGAAATATATTCTATCCTGAACATGGTCGCGAGACCGGACGCGGCGTGATGTTGGCGAGCTACACCTGGGCAGAAGATGCACAACGCTGGGGATCGCTCTCCGAACGAGATCGAATTGAGCAAGCACTCGAAAATATTCTTCAAATCCACCCCCAAGCGCGAGAGGAATTTGAAGTTGGCTCATCCAAAATGTGGCATGATGACGAATTTGCTGGAGGCGCATTTGCCTTATTCGATCCGGGACAACAAACCCTCTTGCATGACCATATCATCGCACCCGAAGGGCGTATCCACTTTGCAGGGGAACACGCCTCGTTAGCACACGCCTGGATTCAAGGCGCCATTGAATCTGGACTCCGTGCGGCAAACGAAATTCACCATACACCATAACATAAGCGGAGGAACCTCCAAAAAAAAGGTGGCTCTTTGGGATTTGCTGTGGTTGCCTCCCCGCCGATTCCCAAAGAACCAAAAAGGTGTGTGTGGGGCGTACACCCTCCACCACCTTTTTTTGGATAATTTCCGGGCTGAGTAGTTGCTTAAGTGTTATGAAAAAATCCGTTAAATAATCTGATTCTTGTATTGCCCATCCAATAAAATTGTCTATAATGGAGAGAATTATCCCAATTTCCTCGGAGGAGTATGTATGAACAGAAAAAGTTCACAGCATCGCGACAGTATCTGGCAAGCCGATCTCATTTCTTTAGGTCTGCTCGTTGTCTTCGTCCTGGCCGTTTATGGCCTGGAAGCCTGGGTCAAACCCGTTTTCACCCAAACTTCTCTCATTCTTACAGGAGTCATCCTGGCTCTTATCCCTGCCGTTATATGGCTGGCCTTCTTTTACAGGCGCGACCGGCTGGAGCCAGAACCCAAAACTATGGTCATCCAGGCCTTTTTCCTTGGCGGGTTACTTGCTGCTGCCATCGGAACCCCACTCCTTAACAATATCTTCCAGATATCCGAATGGCTCTATACAACCTTCTGGACTCGTCTCCTGGGCGGCATTTTAGTCATAGGCTTCACACAAGAATTTCTCAAATATGCCGCCGTTCGCTGGACGGTTTACAAATCTGAAGAATTTGACGAACCCGTGGACGGCATCATCTATGCCACTGCAACCGGGTTAGGGTACGCCGCGATGCTCAATATCCAGTTTGTCATCGAATCGGGTGGTGTGGACCTCAGCGCAGGCGTCATTCGTATCACCATCGTCTCGCTTGCTCATGCCAGCTTTGCTGGCGTTGTTGGATATTTCCTCGGAATCGAGAAATTTCAAGAGCGACCCGCATGGTTCACCAGTTTAGGAGTTGTAATAGCCGCTGTTCTGAACGGTGTCTTTTTCATGATACGTAGCACAGTGACCACCACTGGTTTCTCACAAGCCAATACCTGGATTGGCTTTATCCTCGCGGCTGTTCTCGCCGGAGCCACCACCTACTTCCTCTCCACAGCCATTAGCCGCCAACTTGTTGCCGGAGGTTCCCAATGACCGCTGCAACCTTTGAACAACGTCGCAGACAATCTTCAACGCTTACCACTGTCATCACGATCATTGCTCTGCTCTTAGGTTGGGGACTAAAAATCTTTACGGAAGGCCGGACCCGACCCGTGACTGTAGAAGGGATTTCCGCTCAAGTCCCTGCCGGATGGGTTGTCCGTCAAAATGAGACCTCCGCATCCCAATCGGATGACCCGTTCCAAATGGCACACCCCGAGAGTGCCCAGAATCCCAATCAGGTTTTCACTGCCTGGAATCCTCTCCACCCGGAACGACACTACACCGTCAGCGCTTACCCTGGCGGAGTTGATCTGCCCAGTACCGCTGCCATCCGCACCCTCAATCGGGGACAGGATTTGCGTCTTTACCGTATTCTGGATGAAACGCCCATTCTTGTAAACGGCAATGAAGGCTACAAAGTCTCCTTTGCTTATGTAGACCCGGGCGATGTCGGTGATGTCCCCACTGTTATCCAGGGGATAGACTATTACTTCCCCAGCGGAGACCAAACCCTTGTCATTACCCTTGAGGTCGAGAATGATAATCCATCCCGGCATCTCACTGACTTCCTCAAATTTCTTGAAACCGTTCAGGTAGGAGGATAGGTCATGAAAAACACAACCCGAACTTCCAATACCAAAAAATGGCTGGCTGTTATCTTGCTCATCCTCGCCAGTCTGGCTTGCAACTTTGGGAGCCAGACAGAAGTCGTCCCCACTCCCGCGCCCCCCACAAACACGGTCCCCGCACCCGAACAACCCACCAATACACCTGAAGCTGTTCCCCCTACCGAGGTCCCTACCCAAGATAATCCTTCTCAACCTTCCGGGCAGGGATTATCTGGGGCGCAGCGGCAAGTATTGGCGCAATCCACAGTATTGATTATCGCCGCTCAAGAGCAGGGAGGCCGTCTCACACCTACCCACATTGGTTCCGGAACCATTATCTCCGCTGACGGGTTGATTCTGACCAATGCCCATGTCGCCAGTCCTGCCAGCCAGGGGGATTTCGAGTTTGAACCTGATGCGCTTTTCATCGCATTGATGGAAGACGAGAACAAACCTCCCGTTCCTGCTTACATGGCTGATTTGCTCGCTGTGGATGGTTTCCTCGATTTTGCCGTTATCAAAATATCATCGCTCATGGACGGCTCTCGCGTCAACGCTGCTGATCTCAATTTTGACTATGTCGAAGTTGGAAATTCCGATGACATGCACCTGGGAGACACGATCAACATCTTCGGCTTCCCCGGCATAGGCGGAAATACTATTACCTTCACCAAAGGCAGTGTATCCGGTTTCTCTTCGGAAGACCCCATCGGCGACAGAGCCTGGATCAAGACCGATGCCACCATCGCGGGTGGCAATTCCGGCGGATTGGGTGCCAACGACCTGGGCCAGATCATCGGCGTTCCAACGATTGCGTCTTCTGGGGCAGAGGGTGTGCAAGTCACCGATTGCCGCGTCATTCAAGATACGAATGGCGATGGTCAGTTGACCAATGAAGATACCTGTATTCCCATTGGGGGGTTCATCAATGCGCTGCGCCCAATCAACCTTGCCCTCCCGCTCATCCGCGCTGCCCAGACCGGAGTCGCGTATGCCAGCCCATACACCCCGGGGCCTACAAACGGCGGCGGCGATACCCCTGGTTCGGGCAGTGAAGAATTCTCTTTCGTTGCCTGGTCAGAAGAATTCGGGGATGATAGCTGTCCACTGAACCCGGTGACCAGTTTCCCGTCTGGGGTCCAGCAAATTTCGGCCATTTTCAGTTTTGATGGAATGACGGATGGGCAAACCTTTGCAACGTACTGGCTGCTTAATGGCGAAGTCGTGGTGGAGGATCAGTTCTCATGGGATGGAGGTGTAAGTGACGACTGTTTTGCCTTCTACGTTCATAACGGGGGGGACGCCCTCCCCGATGGGACTTTCACGCTCGCGTTATACACCGAATCAGCACAGGTTGCAGAACAGATTGTCACCGTAGGCGGTTCTGGGATAGATGAACCGAGCAGTGGTAGCCTGGTGATCGTGGATGGATACATCGTGGATGCCGATACAGGTAAGGGAATCCCTAACGCTGTGATCGTTGTCCTTATGCCCGGCGTTGACCTAGATGCCTGGCTTGACAATGGTACGGATGCCGATATTTTCGCCTTTGCCGAAGCTGACTCCGATGGATATTTTTTCCTTCCCGGAGCATTTGAGCGCAACGTACAATATCCTGGAATTGCCGGGCTTGAAGGGTACGAAACGAATGAAGGCTTTTTGCAGTTTACCGACGATGACCCCGATTTCATTACCCTGGATATTGAACTTTCTCACTAACCATGAAAAAAGATTTCGCCCGGGAGCCATCCATCCAGCAGGCACAGAATTTTCTTGCCTACCAGCCTGTGTATCTGGATACCGAAACAACGGGAATTTCCTCATATGATGAAATTGTGGAAATTTGTATCGTGTCTCACGACGGACAGATTCTGTTCGATAATCTCGTCAAACCCACGCTTCGGATTCCTTCTGACGCAACCAGGATTCATGGAATTACGAACGAGATGGTTAAAAATGTGCCTGACTGGAAAGAGATCTGGCCTTCCGTGAAAAGATTTCTCCTGGGCAAACCACTTGCGATATATAACGCGGATTTTGACTTGAAGATGCTCCAACAGACCAACCAGAAGTGGAATATCCAATGGCGAGTACCCCGTGGAAATTCTTTATGCATCATGCGTTTGTATGCACAATTTTTCGGAGAATGGAATCCAAAACACAATTCCTACCGATGGCAATCGTTAGAGGATGCTGGTCGCCAATGTGGGATCAGCATCCCTAACACCCACCGTGCAAGGGAGGATACACTATTGGCGAGGGCAGTTTTAGAGTATATGGCCGCAAGCGGCTAGTTTTTCCGTGCGATGAGTAGAAATAGTCCCAGATTTACAGATTACTCAATGTCCAGACTCACCGGACAATGATCCGACCCCAAAACTTCGTCATAAATCACTGTATCCTTCACACGATCCGCGAAACTTTCTGGAACCAGATAGTAATCCAAACGCCAGCCGACGTTTCGCGCCCGCGCTCCACCCCAGGCAGCCCACCAGGTGTACTGTTCCCGGTCCGGGTACCGCGCCCGAAAAATATCTACAAAACCATGTTCCAGATAGCGTGTGATCCAAACTCTTTCTTCAGGCAAGAAGCCGGTATTTTTCTGGTTGGATTTTGGATTTCGCAGGTCAATCTCCTGATGGGACGTGTTGAAATCTCCCGTGAGGATGATTCGCTTCCCTGCAGCGTGAAGCTCATCACAAATTTCCAGCAAACGGGCATAGAAATTAAGTTTAAATGGAACTCGGGAATTATCACGCCCTCCATTCGGAAAGTAGATATTGAACAGGTGAAAATCGTCATGAAGGGTTTGAATCACGCGGCCTTCGTGATCAAACCGGCTATCGTTGAGGCCGAGGTGCGTTGCGTGAACGGGGTTTCGTATGAAAGTGACTACCCCGCTATAGCCAGGCCGTTCGGCGGGATTCCAGATGGCCTCATAGTTTGCCCATTGTTGATGCTGGTCAGCCGTTAATTGATCAGGGCGGGCTTTAATCTCTTGCAGACAGACGACATCGGCATCTTGGGCAGCGATCCAATCCCAATAGCCTTTTTTGAGCCAGGCACGCAGGCCATTGACATTCCAGGTGATGATTTTCAAAGGGAAACTCCTGAATGACGAGTTTGGGAAACTTTCTGAAAAATTAATGGCTCTTCCGTTCTTAGCGGGTCCCTACCCCGTTAATTACGGTATATCCAAATTAATTTCGACGCCCAGACCCAAAGGGTTTTCACTTCAGATAGGTTCTTTGGGAATCGGCGGGGAGGCAACCACGGCAAATCCCAAAGAGCCTTCAGATATTCTACACTGGTCTTCTCTCAATTAGGGTAGAATTGGAAAGAAGATTGCAAGCGAGAGATTGTTATGAAAAACATCATTAATTCTGTCAAAGGCACGGTTGATTTTTACCCCGACTTGATGGCTTACCGCCAGTGGATGTACAACCACATCCGCGCAGTGTCGGAGTCGTTCGGTTACCAGGAATACGAAGGGCCAATCATTGAGCCGCTGGAACTGTACGCGGCAAAATCCGGGGATGATTTGGTCAAGAAGCAGTCGTTTGTGTTCGAAGATCGGGGGGGGAACATGGTCACGCTCCGACCCGAACTGACCCCCTCGCTTGCGCGGATGGTGGCGGCCAAACAAAATGAACTGGTCTTCCCCCTCCGGTGGTGGTCTTATGGCCCGATGTGGCGATATGAACGGCCACAAAAAGGCCGGACACGCGAATTCTTCCAGTGGAACATAGATCTGATCGGCGTGGACACGCCAGAGGCAGATGCGGAAATTGCCGCGGTTGGGGCGAGTTTTCTTAAGCAGCTTGGGCTGGGTTCGGATCAAGTAGTTATTCTTATTAATAACCGGGCACTGATGGACGGTGAACTCGGCGCGATGGGAATTGCGCCTGAGAATCGTCCAGAAATATTCCGGCTGGTTGACCGACGAGACAAAATGTCAGCGGAAACCTGGCAGCAATATGCAACGGACCTCAGTCTTTCACCCATGCAGTATGAGGAACTTTGTGCGCTTTTGGAGAACAATGATCTCTGGCGAAAATCTGAGCCATTGGTGCGGTTCTTCGAGGCCATGGAGGCGATGGGGTTACGAGACTACACCCGCTTTGCCCCTTATATCATTCGTGGATTGGATTATTACACGGGGACGGTGTTTGAGGCCCGGGACCAGGATGAGGAATTTCGGGCGATTTTTGGTGGAGGCCGGTACGATAATCTTGTTGCAGATGTTGGCGGGGATCCGATTCCCGCGACGGGATTTGCGATGGGGGATAAAGTGATTGAGCTGGTTCTGGAGAAATTTAAACGGCGACCTACCCCTGCCAAACTGGTTGATGCTCCCGTGTTGGTAACGGTATTCGATTCGGAAACACTTCATGCCTCGTTCGCATTGGCAGGGGAGCTACGTCAGTCCGGCTTGAAAGTAGCGGTATATCCCGAAACAGAGAAACTAAGCAAGCAATTTAAGTATGCAGACCGAATCGGCGCACAGGTTGCGGTCGTGCTTGGCCCGGATGAACTGGCAAAACGAATGGTCTCGGTGAAGGATTTAACCACCAGGGAACAGTTAGATGTAGTTCGCGATGATGCAGCAGAAACGGTGAAAAAGTTAATGGAGAAAAGATAAGCGAGCGTGTATTCTATTTACGATTACGGTATGGTATGTTATCCATAGAAGAGAAAACATTATTCCTAAAAAAAACACGGCTGTTTGGAAAAGCGCCAGGGCATGTCTTAAATGATTTGGTGGATAAGTTGCAGGTGTTAGAGATGCAGCCGGGAGAAATGGTGTTTAAGAAAGGGGATGAGGGGACCTGTATGTATATTGTCCAAAAGGGAAATGTGCGGATTCACGATGGGGACTTGGTATTCACACATTTTTTGCCCGGTGATGTGTTAGGAGAAATGGCGGCGTTAGATCCCCAAACGCGAAGTGCCTCGGCCACGGCAGAGGAAAAAACCATTTTGTTGCGTCTGGACCGGCGGGATATTTTGAGGGTGCTTTCCAGTGATTTCAGTGCAGTGCGGGCTGTGATTCACGTGCTGAGCGAGCATTTGCGGAAAAGCAATATTGATATGAACCGGGATTTTTTGTACATCCAACAGGTGAACCTGCTTACAGCAGCCGCACAGGCAATTGAGCAGGGAGAGTATCATCCGGGAAGCTTGAATGAAGTCACTGAACGTGGCGATGAACTGGGCCAACTGGCGCGGGTGTTCCAACGTATGGCGCGGCAGGTGTATGAGCGGGAAAGTATGTTGATGGCACAGGTGCGAGAACTGACAATTGAATTGGACGAGGCCCGCCAAAAGAAAGAAGTACAAGACATTACGAGCACAGATTTTTTTAGAGATTTGCGGAAGAAGGTTGATAAATTAAGATCAACACAACCCGGAAATATGGAAAAATCCGGCGGCGAGGAAAAAGCCCGGCGTGAAGGGCAGGAAAAGCCAGAAGTTTAAAAAAGAGCATCACATGGCATCACCCTACACATTTCAACTGGACGGAAAGGTCGCCCTGGTCACTGGCGCGGCCAGAGGGATAGGCCGTGCCTGCGCTCTTGCACTAGCCCATGCTGGCGCAGACATCATTCTCGGACTTCGGGAAAAAGTTTCGGGCCAGGCGTTGGCCGAAGAAATTCGACAAATGGGACGGGACGTCCTTCCCGTGCAAATGGATGTCTCGAAGATGCAAGAAATTGCGGATGCCGTGCAAGAAGGCGTGGTGCATTTTAAACGGATTGACATACTTGTGAACAATGCTGGTATCGGCGCACCCAACCCTGCGGAGGATGTGCTAGAGAAAGACTTCGATGAGACGATTGAAGTTAATCTCAAAGGGACTTTTTTCACCGCCCAGGCTGTAGGCAGGGTGATGATCCAGCACGGGGGCGGGCGGATCATCAATATCAGTTCGCAGGCAGGGTTTGTGGCACTCCCTGCTGAGTCCGTTTATTGCATGACGAAAGCAGCGATTGCTCACCTGACTAAATGTCTGGCGCTGGAATGGGCGAAGTACAATGTCAACGTAAACGCCGTGGCTCCCACCTTTATCGAAACGCCGGGGACGAGGAAATGGCTGGATGACGATGCTTTTCGGGCTTCGGTCGTAAACCGGATCCCGTTGGGACGTGTGGGCGATCCAACGGAAGTCGCCGCCCCCGTTGTGTTTCTGGCGTCTCCGGCAGCATCCCTGATCACGGGCGAGACGTTGATAATTGATGGAGGGTGGACGATCCAATAAGCGTTTGCCTCGTTTATTAACTCCCCTCCAAGGCCTGCCTCCCCTTCTCCAACTCGGCCCGTTCGGCCATTTGCCCGCGTAGGGTGTGAATGTCTTCCGGGATGCGGTACGCCGCGAAGGCCAGGATGATCGAACCGAGTATCCAGGCGACGACACATATGCTCAAAATCGAAACGTGTAGCGATGCCCGGTCGGCAATGTACCCGGCCAGCAGGGGCGCAATCGCCGCGCCGCCGTTTTCGATGAAGTATTGCACCGCCAGCGCGCTGCTCCGCACTTCTGGCAGGGTAATGTCGTACACGCTCGAAATCACGTTCGGGGATGCAAACGGGATGAACAACGCCGTCAGGCACAGCAGGATGAAGAATAAGGTCTGATTTTCAACGGGGACGTTTAGCGTCAGGGTTAGCAGTACCGCTCCGGCCAGCACCGCGCCCATCGAAACGAGTAAACGCCCGCGCGGAGTCCGTTTGAAAAAGAAATCACCCAGACTTCCCCCGACGAAATACCCCGATGCCAGCACCAGCACCGCTGGTGCCATTGTGACCAGGATCGCCTGTTCATCGTAGCCGCGTTCCGTTTCCAGGTATGCGAAAAACCAAAATGTAATCACGTTCCACGGGAATACCCCCACAAATCCCTGTGCGAAGAGCAGCCACAAACTGCGTTTACGAAACAGCCCGATGGCCTTTTCCCGGTCGAAGCGGTACATCCCGATCTCCTCCAGCCCGGCCAGTTCGGGTTCGGCCTTCCCGCGCGGCATCTCCCGCACGCCAAAGAATATCAACACTGCCAGCACCAACCCCAGCGACCCAGTGATGAAAAAAATCCGCCGCCAACCGATCACTGGTCCCAAGACCAATGCCAGGATCAACCCGACCAGATACCCCAACGGCTGAGCCACTTGTAACGCGCCGTAGATCTTCCCCCTCACACTTGGCCCAAAATAATCGGAAATCAGGCTGTACAGACCAGGGTAACTTGAATCGTCAATCCCTGTCGAAGCCCGGCTCGTCAGAAACAAACCATACGTTGGCGCAACCGCACTCACCCACGTCGTCAATCCCCAGATGAAAGAAGCCAGCGATACCAACTTCGCCCGCGCGTACTGGTCGTACAGATACCCCCAGACCGGGTACAGCACACTGCCTACGATCAGCGCCACACTGAACACCGCGCCCATCTGCGTATTTGTGATCCCAAAATCGGCGATGATGTTCGTCGTCAGCGGTCCGATCAGGAGCTTGTCCGACTGGTGAAGGAGCATGAAGAAGAAAAAAATGATAACGACAGTCCAGCGGTAGCGGGAGGATGAGGGGTTCATTAAGGCTCCTGAATATCAACCACGGATTACGCCGATTTCACGGATGAAATAAAAAAAATCGGTTCTTTGGGAATCGGCGGGGAGGTCCCCAGATTTTGGGGTGTGAGTGGGGTGTACACCCCACTCACACCCCAAAATCTGGCATTAACCACGGCAAATCCCAAAGAACCAAAAAATCAGTGTCATCCGTGAAATCAGTGGTTAAAAGATTAGTGCAATTTGTGGTTCAAATTATAAACCGAATGCGAATTGCAAAATCCACAAAGCTGCCATCCCCACCACAATCGTCAACAGCAGATTTTTCG
>DATDOR010000756.1:0-3496 GCA_035293165.1 Anaerolineales bacterium
GCTCGACGCTTTTTTCGAATTGGGCGCGCGCTTCAGGGTATTTTTTTTCTGCGAGCGCGATCCAGCCGAGTATGCGGTGGATGCGCCCCTGTGTAAAGGGATCGATGAAAACACCTTGTGTAATGGTATTCAGAACCCGCACCTGGGTATTGGCTTCCCGGTACCGGCCCGTGATGACGAAAAATTCCGCCAGGCAGGCGGTGGGAAATATGCGCGCGGAAGGGGTCAAATCTTGCGACAGCGCCAATGAATCGCGAATCGCCGTTTCCGCCTGGAGGAAGTCCCCGGACAGCCATTTCGCGACCCCCATATGATTCTGGCTTGAAAGCGTACGATAAGGCACTCCCAATTCTTTCGAAAAAGAAACTGCTTCGAAAAAGCGCGCATGAGCCTGCTCGAATTGGCCTAAAAAGATGGCGAGAAACCCTGACACCTCTAACCCTCTTATCAGCTCCCACTGGTGGTTGCTCGTTTTTGCCAGTTCGATACTCTCATCATAATATTCCTGTGCCTGCTGGTAAGCAAGCAAGCCCCGTGCCGCCCACCCTAAACCGCTCAGCGCATTGATTTCACCCCATCGATTCCCTTTTGCCCTGGATTCAGTTAAACATTGCCCAAACCAACGCTTTGCCTCGCTCGGTGAGCCAGAATAGCGCGCAACTTCTCCAAGCACCAACAAATTTCTTAGTACCATCCAGGTAAGACCCGTTTCTTTACTCAATTCGAGGGCTTCTTTTAGTAAGGCTTTTGAGTTTATTAAATCGCCAGCGTAATAGTTCATCAGACCTTGAAATAAAAGAGTCTGGCTTTTTTCAACACGAACATCAACGGCCATATCCATGAGTTGATTAATGATCGTCAGGCTTTGTTCCAGCAATTGAATTGCCAGGTCATGCCGGTAATACAGATTAAAGTACCCCTGCCAACTGAGGAGTTTCGCGCGCAATCGTCTGGACAGAACGGAATCATCGTTATTTTTCAACCCCTGACTGGCAAGCATATGCAATGCGGCACTGCAAACAGACAGCCCATCCTCCGCCCGCCAGTTCCAATCGTAGTAAGCACATAACCCATTTGTCGCCTCATCTACGAGGGACAACGCTGCATGGTTCACAGCCCAATCCCAGGCAGTTCGAATATTTGTAGCGTCCAATTCAAACCGTTCCCTGGCGATTTGGGTCTGGCCGGACATAAATAGCTGGATATGTTGTTCGGCTTCCCGGCAATAGAAGGTGCTAAAACAGAACAGCGTGTCGTATTCTACTTCGGGATTGGACGCCAGTTGTTCTGCGCCGTATTGCCGCAGCAGTTCGTGAATCTGGTAGCGGTGGTTTTCCGGGTCGTATTGCAGCAGAGATTTTCCTGCAAGGTTCGCGAGGGTTTGTAACCTGGCCTCCGCGATTTTTTCGGCGGCTTCGCGCGGGAAAGAGCCCCGGAAGATAGACAAACGGGCAAAGAGTTGTTTTTCGGACTCATTCAGCAGGTTCCAGGAGGAATTGAATACCGCCCGGATGCTGCGATGCCGGTCGGGAATGTTACGAAGATCAGTTTCGAGAAAATCGAGGCACCTTTGAATTTCCAAAGCGATTTCATAGAGCGACAACATCTCTACCCACGAGGCGGCCAATTCCAGACCCAACGGCATCCCCCCTACCAACCGGCAAATACGCGTGAGATAGACCATGTCATCCTGATCCAACCTGAACGCTGGCTGCACGCGCCGCGCGCTCTGGAGAAATAATTCCATCGCTGTGTATTCCCCTGGCTCATCCGGCGCTTCCCACTCTGGAAATTCCAGGCCAGAGATCGGGTAAATTTGTTCCTCGCGGATATGTAGACGTTCCCGCGATGTCACCAGGATTTGAAGGGTGGGAGCAGTTTCCAATAATTCGGATACGATTTCTGCACCCTCTATGATGTGCTCGAAATTATCCAAAACAAGCAACATCCGTTTGGTAGCCAGGTAGCCCACCAATTTTTCTTTTTGGGTGGTGGCAGTTTGAGAAGAGCGTTCAAGCGGTTCGGTGCTTTGGCTGGCCTCGATGGGAACATTGAGGGTTTTGGCAATCAGAGGGATGATTTGCTCCGGAGCATTGATGGACACCAGCGAGACAAAAAACACTCCGTCCGGGAAAAGATATTCCTGTTCCGCGGTGCGCCGTTCGACCTGCTTTTCGGAAACCGCGAACGCTAAACGCGTCTTTCCCATACCCCCAGGCCCCACCAGCGTCACCAGGCGGACTCTTGGGTTGGCCAACATCTCTTCTAGTGCGGACAACTCCCTTTGGCGTCCGACGAAAGCTGTCGGTTGGCTGGTCAGGTTATGCCGGGGCCGCGTAGAAGGTGCGAGTTCTGGCGGCGCCTGGTTGGACAGTGTCCGCAAGGGAGGAAAAGATTGCTGCGATAAATCCCGGTGGGTCAAACCAAAAATATGGACTGGATGTTCCAGGCTTCTGAGCGTTTGCTGGCCAAAATCTATCCAACTGGCCCCAGGGGGCAGCGAAAACGCGTTGTGTACTTGCTCCGAAACCAGAATCTGCCCTCCCCAACCCGCATCCATAATCCGGGCGGTGTGGTTCAGCACCGGCCCGTAATATTTGTCATCCTCTGTGAAGTAGTCGTATCCCTTTTTGACCGGGGGAACGCCGTGCAGCCCGATCCGAATCTTAACGGTGCCAATCTCCCCCCAACCGGTCTCTGCGAATGCTTTTTGAATCTCCAGCACACAGACCAGTGGATTGACCCCCTCAAAGACCGCTTTCACGCCATCTCCGCGCAATTCCAGGATGCGCCCTCCATGCCGTGAAATTTGTTCTTCAAGAATCGTATTATGGCGCAGCAGCGCGGATAACATCGCCTGGTGATAGGTATCCCATAGTTGCGTCGAACTTTCGATGTCGGTCAGCATGAAGACCGGCATGGCCTTTGCTGCCGTCCTTTTCTTTGGCGCAGCGATCTGCACCTGGCGCTGTGCGTCGGCCTGAATCTGTTCGTAAAGTTTTTGGGTTTCCTCGCCCGGTTCGATGCCCAGTTCGTCGTTCAGCCGGTGTTGGTACATCTCGTACTGGCATACCGCGGCGTTGCGCTGGCCACTGTTCGCCAGGGCCAGCATCAACTGTCGGTAAGCTGGTTCCCTCAGGGGGTCAATTTCGAGTTGTTTCCACGCGAAGGATTGTGCGTCCTCGTAATTCCCTTGTTGGAGATGCATTTGGGTGAATCCGTCCAACGCGCGAAGGATTTGCCTCCGCAACCTCTCACGAATAGTTTCGGCCCAGTTCTCAAACGGATTGCTATCCACGAGGTAAAAATCCGCGAGGAAATCCCCCCGGTAGAGATTCACAGCCCTAGCAGGGTTATCCTCCAACATGGCCTGGAACGCTTCCATGTCGAGCCGGACGTCTCCCGCCGGGTTGAGTTGGACCATCTGGCGGTCTGCTAAGATCAGCGGGACCTGGATTTCCCCAATTTTGCTTTTGACTTCAGGAATCGCCTGCCG
>DATDOR010000757.1:0-5514 GCA_035293165.1 Anaerolineales bacterium
GAGCAGTTCCATTCCCTTTATATGGGGGGTTAAGTCTCTTTATACAGGCGGGGTTGCCGTGAGGACAAAAAAGACCATGAACACCACCGCGGCGGCGAACAATCCTGGCGTGACAACCCGCAGCTGGTCAACCATCGGGGACTCCGCCTCGACCTGGCGTGGGGCGTTGTTCAATCCATCTCCAATCGCCTGCCCGATCCACGCGCCCGCGGTCCCTGCGACGAGACAGATCAGCGCGGAGACAACGGCGTTCCGCCCCGCCAGGTGCAGGTACGGGAACAACCGGTGGATGAGAGGGAAGGAGATCAGGATCAGAGGGATGTTTGCTGCCACACTGTTCAGGATTGGGTTCTCCACCCCACCCTTGTTCGCACGGAAGGCAAACCACACGTCCAATCCAACCATTGGCGCGATGATTGGCAGCCAGGCGTCCAGGGGCACTTGATAATCGAACGCGCGGGTCAATCCCCACCGGATGGCGATGGATATTATGGTGATAATGGTGGCTGCCCCATACGTTCGGGTGGCGCGGTTGGCGATGCTCCCGGTGAAGGTCGCGACCACAACGACCAGGGCTGGTAACAGCCAGAAGGGACGCAATTGGGTCATGGGGGAGAAATTTTCCCAATCGGTAACGGTCAATTGTAATTGGGTGGCGAGCGAAAAAGTCAGGAAGAGGACGATCAACCAGGTCTCAGGGGAGGCACGCCAGACCCCGCGCCATTCTTGCAGTTTGAGGGTCGTTAGTTGTACAAATGTGGCCACGAACATTACAAGCGAAACGCAAATCAGAAGAATGAGGTGCGGAATGCTCCAGGCCGAAAGGTCTGCTCCATATATTGCATGCCACACTGGGTCTGCTGGAACAGAAACTGCTAATAGCATCCCAGCCATTATAAGAAAGGCTAGAGGGGGATCAGCCCGTAATTTTTGCTGCATCGTCCCTTTGCTCCCTCGCATGACCCAAAAAAGGCTGATGATTGCGAGGAGAGGCGGGGTCAATAGCCCGATATAGAGCAAAATATGAGGCCGCCAGAAGAAATCTTCACCGAAAGGAATCCCATATGCCCGGTGCCAGACTTCGTCCCAAGTCCCGCCGACCGTCACTCCCATCCCGCCGATGCCGAGAATAATTGCCAGCAGACGGCGGTAGGCGGCAGGGAGCATGTTTAAAGCAGGGTTCTTATGCCCAGCAGGGAGTGGGCGCGCAAGCAGGTGATAGCCGAGCCAGCCATATCCGGCTAGAAATAATGCAAGGAGGGCGAGGCCAATTAGAAAGGGTACAAAGAGTTCTCGTGGGAATCCGGCCCAATAGGAGAGGAAAAGGAGGGCAGCCAGTCCGAAAGCGGACATAAGCAAGGGCCTGAAACGTTCCCATGCGGATTGGCTTTGTGAGATTTTTGACATTTACTTGACTCCGTAGAGGGTGTTCTAGCAGCCTGTCGGAGAGAGAGTGATTTTCTCGACACAAAATGCCCCACAGGGCTGAAAAGAGCGTAGATATCGGCAGACCAGGGGTAAAAGAGCATGTTTCAAGGGCATTCCTCCCTTTCCTGGCTCCAGGTGCGCTAAATCAGCCCCTGGGCGATGGTCTCGGGTGTCGCGCCATCTTCAAAGGCATGGATGACTAATTCCAACAAGACACGAGAGTTGCCAATGCGGATTGCTCCAGAGGCGTCTTGGTGCAGGGGAGGCGCTTCGGTTTGTAGTGAAAGTTCCATTAACATATTCACTCGTTCAACTCAGCGATGCCTTTATTATAGCAAGAAACATCGAGGCAGAACAAACTTGATAATGAAGGTTCTTAAGGAATCGGCGGGGAGGTCCCCAGATTTTGGGGTGTGAGTGGGGTGTACACCCCACTCACACCCCAAAATCTGGCATTAACCACGGCAAATCCCAAAGAGCCCCTTAATTTCGACTCCTTCAGAAGCAAACAGTAGAAATGCCTCGTAAGGCAGCCCCCACCGGATACGTCTTAAGGGCATGATGCAACTCCTTTCCCTCAACCGCTCCCTCCCTCAAACCATCCACCTCAAAGGCCAGACCTTCACCACGGGCATCTATAAAACCCCGGCTGCGGGCCGTATCCGCCTGCACACACTCGGTCTCGAAGGCGACGGGCAGGCCGACCTGCGCGTCCACGGCGGCGTGGATAAAGCCGTCTACCTGTACCCCCACGAGCATTACGCGTACTGGCAGCAAACGCTCGGACGCACCGACCTGACTCCCGGCCAGTTCGGCGAAAACTTCACCGTCAGTGGATTGCTGGAAACCGAAGTCCACCAGGGAGATGTATTCTGTGTGGGTTCAGCGGTCATCCAAATCACCGAACCGCGCTACCCCTGCTTCAAACTCGCCATCAAAATGGAACGCCGGGATTTCCCTAAACTGTTCCTGCGCAGTGAATTCTCCGGCTTCTATGCCCGCGTCCGCGAAGAAGGTGAGGCCGGTGCGGGCGATCCCATCGAACGCCTTACCCACTTCCCCGAAAACCCTACCATCCAGGCCCTCGTCCACGAAACTCGAAAAAAGCGCATCTTATGAGTTGCGTCTTAGCGCAGTTCTACAAAGAGCATCCCCGCGCCAATGACGATGAAGGCAATACCGAGCAACCGGTAAGCCAGCAGGGTTCGTGCTCCAGGCTGGATTTCCATATCCATCACTTGACGGCCGGACCGGGCACGCAGGTTGAATGCGAACATTGGGTTAATGGTTGATATTAACCCGATGAGGCAGAACAATCCTGCCGTTACGAAAAGGCCTGTATTCATCTTAACCTCCAGTTTGAATTAAAATGTTTGTGTGGGTCAGGTCTTCGCCACGCAGATGCCACAACAGCCACCCATGCGCCCTAAGCAATGCTCCTTGCACGATCAGCGCCAACCTCCTCGGCGATGCTCAACGGTCAGGAAAAATCACCAACGAGTCTGGACGGTTGAAACTTGACGAAACGAGCGCTCTGCTTTTTGGGGAAGGGCTTTGGGAAGCAATCAGTTGATACCTGTTTCATCCTGGCCAAATATCACGGTGCGGTTGCGCCCGCTTTGTTTCGCTTTATACAACGCTTCGTCGGCGCGCTGGATGATGCGCTCGACGTTCTCATCCACTGGCTCGTGCCGTATCTCGGCGATTCCGTTGCTCACCATGATGGCGAACGGATCTTTGTCAGTCTCCACACGTAGGGTCGCGACACCCGCGCGGATGCGCTCTGCGACGTGAAGCGCCTGCTGCGCGCTGGCATAGGGCAGCATCACAATGAATTCGTCCCCGCCGTAACGCGCCACCAC
Source organism: Anaerolineales bacterium (assembly GCA_035293165.1). GTDB lineage: Bacteria > Chloroflexota > Anaerolineae > Anaerolineales > JABWBV01 > JABWBV01. The sequence continues at coordinate 3,291 of DATDOR010000757.1, forward strand.
GTCGGACGCGCGCACCTGCGCGACGGCAGTCTGCGCCACCCTCACCAGTAGCTTGTCACCGGCGGCGTGCCCAAGGGTATCATTGACCTTTTTAAAGTCATCCATATCGAACATGAGGAAGGCGAGTGGGTGCCGATGTCGCACGGCTGCATGGAATTCGCGGGCGGCGAGTTCGAAAAAGTAGCGGTGGTTGCACAGGCCGGTCATTCCATCGGTGCATGCCAGTCGTTTTTCGCGTTCCAGCGCCTGCTGGAGTTCGAGGTTGGTGGTTTCGAGCTCGTTTTTGAGATTGTGCAATTCATCCTCCGCCTGCCTGCGCTCGGTGATGTCCACGAACGTCGCTCGGGTCCCGAATATGCCCCCTGTGACATCACGCTCGGGGACCGCGCTCACCAGGGTGGGGATGATGCGCCCATCGCGGGCCAGGAGTTCGCGCTCTTCGGTCTCAAATTTGCCTGCCAAAGCGCGCCGGTAGCCGCCTTCGATCAATTGGACGCGCGAAGCGGGCGAGTACACGTCAGCCACCGGTTTCCCCACCAGTTCATCACGGCTGTAACCTAAAGTACGCGAGAATAGTTCGTTGCAGTCCATAATCACAGGGCTGCCCTCTACGTTGCGGGTGATGACATACATGGCTGGCGCATCCTCGAACAAACCGCGATAGCGTTGCTCGGCGCGCTGCAGTTCCATTTCCGCCTGCTTGTACAGGGTGATGTCGTGCGCCACCAAGATAGCGGTGGTTTCCGAAAGCGGCGAGAAGCTGGCAGATCGCCATATTTCCTTGCCATCTATCTGCAAGGTATATTCGCCGGTGACAACATGACCGCTCTGGATGGACTCGCGAACCTTGCCAACGATGTGATCAGCCTGCTCTTTCGGCAGGATTTCATGCAAAGTCTTACCCAGCATTTCCTCCGCCGGGCGGTAGAGGTTTGCGGGGTGGGTGGGGGCGATCTTGACATAGCGACCGTCAACATCATAGACGATGACCACATCTGTCATACCGGCGAACAGGGCGCGCAGTTCGGCTTCGGAAACAGTCAATGCCTCTTCCACCCGCCTGCGCTCGACTACCAGCGCGACCTGCCCGGCAATCGAGGCGAATAGTTCCAGATCTCGTTCCGAATAACGATTGGGAACGTCGTAATCCTGCACCACCATTACACCAATGGTTTCCTTGGATGTTTTCAACGGCACACCCATCCAGGAGGGCGAGTTGGTCCCCACGAGTTCCACTTCGCCCTGAGAAACCAACTCACTGAAAACCTGCTCATCATTCAGCAAAAGCGGTCGCCCGGTGCGAAAGATGTAGGCGCTGATACTCTTTTCATGCCATGTGGGCGGCCCGGGGGGATCGAATTTGTCTACCGAGTAGATTTCTTCGAACCAAGCGGCGTCTTTGTTATAAAGTAAAACGAAGAAATATTCCGCGTAGATCACCTTGGCAATGGAACGATGGACGAGGCTCAGAAAATCCTGTAATTCATTCGTGGTAACTCCCCCCTGCATAATCTCGAGCAGCACTTCACGCAACGTCTCTGCCTGCTTGCGGGCGGTGATGTCACTGAATGACCAGACCCTGCCTCGTAGTTCTGCCTCTTGCATCAGTGGACGCGATAGCCGCTCAAATACCCTTCCATCTTTGAAATACAGTGTATCGAAACTTTCTTCAGCCGAGTTGTACAGTTCCTGGACTTTTTGGAGAAAACCCTGCGGATCGGATAATTGATCGAGGACATATTGAAGAAGCAGAGTGTCATCCTTTGAATCCATCACCTCCTGCGGAATCATCCACATCTCGACGAAGCGTTCATTGGCAAAAAGCACTTCATTTTCTCGATTGACCGCTAGAATCCCATCTGAAGAAGATTGCAGAATCCCCTGGAACAAACGATAATCTTCTTCGGATTCGCGCAGTGCCGCCTCCGCTTGCTTGCGGTCGGTGATGTTCACAGATTGTTCAGGGACGAGGGGTTGCGCGCGTTTTGCCGGGGTGCGCTTTAGATTGTGGGCACTGTCCTTATTACCTTTCGCTTTCCCCCGATCGCTTTTGGTTTTAGCCACTGATTTCTCTTTCATATCCTAAGCTTCTTGGGTCATACAGCCGAATAGAAGTGGCAAACTGGGCTATTGATGAAATTAAGTGGTTCTTTGGGAATCGGCGGGGAGGTCCCCAGATTTTGGGGTGTGAGTGGGGTGTACACCCCACTCACACCCCAAAATC
>DATDOR010000758.1:0-11755 GCA_035293165.1 Anaerolineales bacterium
CTTCAACGCCCTGACCGATGGTACAGTATACCTGGGGGTTGCCAACGGCTTTCGCGGGCGGCAGGAAGGGGGTGAGTACTTCGAGCGTTTGGTGGAGGAAATGGAGTTCAAAGCCACCAACGGGATCGGCACGCTGACCAATGAACAGTACCGCCTGCTCTTCGTGGGCGTCCCCTGCTACCCCATCTTCCGCCGGTTTAATGAGATGTTCACTGAATGGGGCGGGACGTTTATCAACTCTACTTATCTCTGGTTTGCCTCAGGAGGCACCAACCGGGGCTTCCAGTATGATTTGAACAACCCTCTCGAAAGCCTGGCTGAAGGAATCCTGATTAATGTCCGGGATGCGATGGACAGCATGTTCTACCAGGATCAGGTTTTGGCCGACATGGTGGAAGAATTCCATGCCGATGGGATTATTTACCATCCCATCAAAAGCTGCCGCACGGTATCTACGGGTTTGGCTGATAACCGGCGCGCCGTGATGGCCTCACGGGATATTCCTACGCTGTTCATCGAATCGGACATGATGGACCGGCGCGTCGTTTCGGAAGCGCAACTCAAGAATCGCATTGACGCTTTCTTCGAAGGGCTTGCCGCACGTAAACAAATGGCAGCAGCCTAAATTTTCCGAGGAGGTTCTGGCATGAGTTACTCAGCCGGCGTGGATGTCGGTTCCACGCAAACCAAAGCAGTTGTGATCAATGAGGACCGTCAAATCGTTGGGCGGTCGTTGATCGATACCGGCGCAAATGTGATCCTGGCCGCCGAAAAGGCGTATGTTAAGGCGCTCGAGGACAGCTGTATCCGCGAAGAAGAGGTGGAATATATCATCGGGACCGGATACGGCCGTTACAAGGTGACATTTGGCAACACCCAAGTGACCGAAATCAGTTGCCACGCGCGCGGCTCGACCCAAATGTTCCCCGGAACCCGCACCGTTCTTGATATGGGTGGACAGGATACCAAAGCCATCCGCGTTGGCTCAAACGGAGAGATCATTGACTTTTGCATGAACGATAAATGTGCCGCAGGAACAGGCCGGTTTCTCGGTGCGGCCGCTTCGGCGTTGGATATTCCTCTCCCAGATTTAGGGCCAAGGGCCTTGCAAGCGGAGAGGCCGGTGCGCATCAGCACGACCTGCACAGTCTTTGCAGAATCAGAGGTGCTTTCCTGGCTGGGCAAGGGTAAAAAGATTGAGGACATTCTGATGGGCGTTCACCAATCTATTGCAAAGCGCTCGATTGGCTTGCTGCGCCGTGTTGGGGTTGAGAATCAAGTTACTTTTACAGGGGGGGTCGCCAAAAACAAAGGCATGATTTACGCTCTCGAAGAAAATATGGAGATCAAGCTCAACGTTAGCGAAGAATCCCACTACATGGGTGCATTGGGAGCGGCCCTTTTTGCCATGGATCACATTATGGGCAGCCGAGTTCCTCTCGGCTCAATGGAGGCAGGCTCATGACGTTTGCAGCAGGCATTGATGTTGGTTCGACTTATACGAAAGCAGTCATCCTTAATGAGGGTCACGAGATTGCAGGGAAGGCAATGATCAACACCGGCTTTCAACTTACCAAAGCTGCGCGCCAGGCGTTTGATCAGGCATTGGAAAAAGCCGGTTTGGGCGTAAAGGACGTGGCCTACACTGTCGCCACAGGTTTCGGCCGCCATCAGGTTCCGTTCGCCGATGTCAGTGTGACCGATCTGACCGCAAGCGCCAGAGGCGCAGCGACGCTTTTCCCTGGAACCCGCACTATCCTGGATGTGGGTGGGCAGACCATGAAAGCCATTCGCTTGGACGATGGAATGAAAGTTAAATCCTTCCGCCTCAATGACAAGTGTGCAGCCGGGACGGGGGCATTCCTGGAGAAAACCGCCCGCTATATGGGATATGCCACTGAAGAAATCGGCGCTTTGGCCGCCACCTCGAAGGAAGCGGTTCCGATCTCAGGCGTTTGCGCCGTGTTTGCCGAATCGGAGGTAATCAACCACCTATCACAGGGGGCGGCTCCGGCGGACATCATGTACGGGGCTATTACATCTCTTGTGGATCGTTCTGTACAACTCATGAAACGGGTACGCATGGAACCAGAGTTCACGCTCATCGGTGGCATCCTGCGATTTGAAAGCATGGCCGAAGTCGTCCACCGGGCGTTGAATAAATCGGTCAATGTACCCGCTGGTGATTTGGTGCAATTTACCACAGCCTTTGGTGCAGCGATTTTAGGACAAAGCAGGTTGAAAAAACTAAGCCACCAAAGGAAAGCGAATATTTTGGCCGTTTAAACTGCCATTGCACCTGCGAAGACACAAACGATGATGCTCTCGCCAGATACCGAATTATTGCCCAAGCCTGAGCTGGTTGCTGAGGGGTGGGAACGTCGCTTTATGGCTGGCCCTGCTAGAGTAAAGGAGGTCATCCAGCTATACAAAGAAATGGGGTTCGAAATTCATCTTGAGCCGGTCGTCCCCGCTGATCTGAGCAACGATTGTCAGGGTTGCACGCTTGCGACAAATTTTTTCGTCACAATCTACACGCGTAATCCTGCAAAACAGGAAGCCACTTCATTATGCCATCGCTAAAAGTTTCCGATTCCCTCCCGGTAAGAACGCAATTTGTCTTTTTCACTCTCCTGGGAGATTACATCCTACCCAATGGAGGCAGAATCTGGACAGGTGACATCCTTTACCTGATGAATCTTTTAGATATCAGTGAACGTGCTGTACGCTCCACGCTCTCGCGCATGTCTCGTAAGGGGTGGATTTCCCCGGAAAAACATGGCCGCCGCAGCCAATATACCATTACCCCGCGTGGACACGCTCTCCTTGAATCCGGGTATGCCCGCATTTTTGAACCGAACTTCACCGATTGGGAACAGACCTGGCATTTGGTCGTTTATTCATTGCCAGAGAAAAAACGAAAAATCCGCCATAAACTTCGAAAACAACTCACCTGGCTGGGCTTTGGCAGACTTGCATCCGGTACATGGATTTCTCCTCACAACCGCCAGGCCGAATTAAACAACCTGTTCAGTGAATTAAAAATTGAAGCATTTGTAGAACAATTTTCAGGTGTCCATTTAGGCCCGTCTTCAAGCCTGGAAATGGCGAAACGCTGTTGGGATTTACAGGAACTGGAAACAGAATACCAGGATTTTGTTGCCCGGTATGCTCCCAAATACGAACAATATCTCTCGCAATTCAACAAAAACCAATGTGTTGAACCTGAAGATTGCTTTATTCAACGGTTTTGGATTACCCACGAATTCCAGGCTCTTCCCTTGAAAGACCCCAACCTCCCCACCGAATTGCTGCCTCCGGGCTGGATTGGCTCCACCGCGCGCGACTTCGTGACGGACTACCGGAAATTCCTCGGGCCAAGCGCGAACCAGTTTGTCCGAGACCTGATTAACGGCAAAGGGCATCTTTCGCAATAAGCCTCTTCATCCAACATCGCACAAAAGGATCAACCCAATGTCACTCGACTGGCTCCCAAGAACCCACACCCTCGCAAACCACGATCTGGGAGGGGAAGAATATTTCAGCACTGAACCACCTGGAATCATCTACGAGAAAAAACCCATCCTCGACCCGCAAGGCAACCCCGTCGAAAACCTGTACTCTGCCTGGGTTTGGTTAAACAACCCCGCTCAATACAACTCATATACTACAGAAATGGTCAAAGGTGTGATCGCCGCGATGAACCACGCCTCCATGGATCGCAGCGTGGTTGCTATTGTATTCACCGGCATTGGGGACCGGGCCTTCTGCACTGGCGGCAACACCAAGGAATACGCTGAATATTACAGCAAGAAACCCACCGAATACGCCCTATACATCGATCTCTTCAACGGCATGGTAGACAGCATTCTCTCCGCCAAAAAACCCGTCATCTGCCGGGTCAACGGGATGCGCGTCGCCGGGGGACAGGAAATTGGTGGAGCATGCGACCTCGCCATCGCCTCCGACCTCGCCGTCTTCGGGCAGGCCGGCCCCCGCCACGGATCCGCTCCCGTCGGTGGCTCCACTGACTTCCTCCCCTGGTATCTCACCATCGAAGATGCCATGTGGAACTGTATCTCTTGCGAACTGTGGAGCGCCTACAAAATGCACCGCAAGGGCTATATCAGCAAGGTCGTCCCTGTCCTCAAACAGAATGGCGAATGGCTCCGCAATCCCACCGTTATCACCGAACAATACGTCCAAAACGGCGAAATCGCTTATGGAGAAATGAAAACCGGCGAAGAATACCAGGCAGGCCGCACTCTCCTCAAAACCGCCACTGTAGATTTCGAACTCCTAGACAAAGCCGTCAACGACATGCTCTGGACGTTTACCAACCTCTTCCCCCACTGTCTGCAAATGTCCACTGACGGCATCCGCGCTAAAAAGAAGTTCTTCTGGGATGCCTCCAAAGACTACTACCGGCACTGGCTGGCCGCCAATATGGGCAACGAAGCTTTCCTCGGCTTCACTGCTTTCAACACTCGCAAAATCACCGGCCAGGACACCATTAACTTCATCCGCTACCGCCAATTGATTGCAGAAGGACATGATGCCGATGATGTGCTGTTCGAGGATGTTTTACCCAAACCCCTGAAATGACTCCAACCCCCGAACATTTTGTTTGTACTGAAATTCAGGGAGGGATCGGGACTCTGACGCTAAATCGCCCACCGGTCAATGTTCTGCACCTCCCTATGCTGCACCAGTTGGAAACCGCGCTGGAGCAGCTCGCACAGGACGAAGACATCCACGCTCTGATCCTGCAAGCGGAAGGCAAACTTTTCTCCGCAGGCGTAGACGTGGCCGACCACACCCCTGACAAAGTTGAAGAGATGATTCCGCTGTTCGATCGGGTGTGCTGCGTCCTGGCCGAATTCCCTGTCCCTACTCTGGCGGCGGTGCAAGGACACGCTTTGGGAGGAGGGTGCGAACTGGTCCTCTGCTGTGATCTGGCCGCCATCGCAGAGAACGCTAAAATCGGCCAGCCCGAAATCCAACTGGCTGCCTTCGCGCCCATCGCCGCCCTCCGACTGCCTTACCTGACCGGCTACCGCGCCGCCGGCGACCTCATGTTCACCGGGCGCAATCTGACCGCCGCCGAAGCGCTTGAAATGGGGTTGGTCAATGCCGTCCTCCCTACTGAACAAGTTCGTGACTGGATACAAGAAAAAGCCGCCGCCATTGCCGGGATGAGCCGCGCCGCCATGCTCCTGCTCAAAAAATCTCTGTTGCTCGGATACGGCAATTGGGCCTCCAGCCTCCCAGAAGTGGAACGCATCTATTTGCGGGAACTCATGGCTACCAATGACACCCGCGAAGGGCTGGCAGCATTTATGGAAAAACGAAAACCGGCCTGGAGTCACCAATAATGCAAGGAGAAATCACGTGAATACCCGCGGTTTGACATTCGACGAATTTGAAATCGGCAGTCTGCACATTTCTCAGTGCCGTACTGTCACCGAAGCCGACGTAGTCACCTTTGCCGGGCTTTCCGGCGACTATAACCCCCTGCACACCGACGCGGAATTCGGTAAGCAGACCCCGTTTGGGGAACGGATCGCCCACGGTATGTTGATCGCCGCTATGGCAACCGGCATGGCAAACTGGACCGGCATCTTCGAGGGCACCACACTCGCGCTCATGGAACAGATCATCCGTTACAAAGGCGCAGCCAAGTTCGGCGATACCGTTCACCTTGAACTGGAAGTCCTCGAAAAAAAACCAACCTCTAAACCGGACCGCGGCGTCGTCCGCTTTGCCGCTCGAGTTCGTAACCAGCGAGAAGAAATCATCGTGGACGGCGAATGGGCCTTACTTATGAAAAAGGAAAACTGACATGTTACTCAAAGACAAAGTCGCTTTGATCACCGGAGGAGCTAACGGAATCGGAAGGGCAACAGCCCGGTATTTTTCCGGCGAAGGTGCAAAAGTCGTCATCGCTGACCTGGATCAAGAAGGGCTAGAAGCTACTTGCCGGGATGTCGTCGAAGCCGGAGGCGTTGCCGTCACAGTAGTCGGAAATGTCGCCCTACGCGAGGAAGTTCAACACATGGTGGACACAGCCCTAAACGAGTTTGGACAACTGGACATTCTCATCAACAATGCGGGGATCACCCGCGACGCACTCACCACTCGCGTCAAAAACGGGGATGTCAAACTCATGTCGGACGAACAATGGGACGCCGTGCTGAATGTCAACCTGAAAGGCACCTGGCTGTGCTCCCAACTTGCTGCCCTCCCCATGATGCGGCAAAAATCAGGACGCATCGTCAATACTGCCTCTGTAGCTGCCCTCGGTAACGTCGGGCAGGCAAACTACGCGGCTTCCAAAGCAGGCATCATGGGCCTGACACGGACGCTGGCAAAAGAGTGGGCGCGTTACAACATCGCCGTCAACTGTGTGGCCCCCGGCGGCGTCAAGACCCAGATGACCGCTGCCATCCCGGAAAAGATTATGGAAGACCTGCTTCACGAAATTCCATATCGCCGCCTTGCCGAACCCGAAGAGATTGCCGCCGTTCACGCCTTCCTGGCCTCCGACCTTGCCTCCTACGTCACCGGCCAGATCATTTTTGTGGATGGTGGTTTAAAAATAGGAGCATAAATTCAGTGTCTCTACAAAAAGCATTCATTCCTTACGGCGGTTATTGGTCAACCCCCTTCGCGAAATGGCAGGGGAGTTTTGCCAACCTGCACCCGGTGAAGTTTGCTGCCGAAACCGCCCGGCGCGCGCTGGCAGATCGGAACATCTCTCCCGAAACTTTCACCGGTTTGTTCATCGGGATGACCGTTCCCTCCCAGGGATCGTTCTACGGCGCGCCGTGGCTCGCAGGATTGATTGGCGCAGCAGGAATTACCGGCCCCACGTTTTCCCAGGCCTGCGCGACCTCCGCCCGTGTCATCGGCAGCGCGGCTTACGAAGTCGAGAGGGGAAATGGCGCAGCATCCAACCTCCTCTGTATCACCGCCGATCGCACCTCTAACGGCCCTCACCTCCTTTACCCCAATCCACTGGCCCCTGGCGGGCGCGGCGACACCGAAGATTGGGTCTGGGACAATTTCAACTGCGACCCGTTCGCTGGCCTCAGCATGATCGAAACTGCTGAGAACACGGCAAAAGAAAACAGCATCTCCACCGAAGAGCAGCACCAGGCCGTCCTTATCCGGCACGCTCAATATCAGGAAGCCCTGAAAGCCGAAGCCGCCTTCCACAAAAAATTCATGATCACACCGATCGAAGTCAAGCCCACGGGCCGGAAGGTGCTGGCAACCGTCACGGGGGATGAAGGGGTATTCCCGACCACAACCGAGAGCCTCGCCCGCCTGAAACCCGTTCTCCCGGATGGAACCGTCACCTACGGTGGCCAGACCTACCCTGCGGACGGGAACGCGGGCCTCATCGTCACCACGCGCGAAAAAGCTCAGGAAATGAGCCGCGATCCGAACATCGAAATCCGCCTGCTTGCCTTCGCCGAAGGCCGTGCGGAGAAAGGCTTTATGCCCAAAGCTAATGCCCCGGCTATCCACAGCGTTCTTGAACGGGCTGGGATCAAACTCAAAGATGTGAAGGCCATCAAAACCCACAACCCCTTTGCCGTCAATGACTGCTACATGAGCCGGGAGTTTGGCATTCCTCTCGAAGGGATGAACAACTATGGTTGCTCCCTGATCTGGGGTCACCCCCAGGGGCCAACGGGGATGCGGCTGGTCATCGAATTGATCGAGGAACTCGTCCTGCTGGGCGGCGGCTACGGCCTGTTCACCGGCTGCGCGGCAGGGGACACGGCAGCCGCCCTCGTCTTGGAGGTGCGGTGAGCAATCTGTATCCCTTCCACACCGACGTGCGCGTCCGTTACATCGAAACAGACCTTCAGGGGCACATCAACTTCGTTCACCACTTCACCTACTTCGGCGTAGGTCTGACGGAGTATATGCGACATCTGGGGTATCCCTACGACAAGATGGTCGCCGACGGCTTCGATCTGGTGTTCGTTGATGCGCATGCATCGTTCCACGGTCCGGCTTATTACGATGAGCTTCTGAACGTGCATTCTAGAATCAGTGAGATAAAAAATACCAGTATGCGGTTCGATTTCCAGGTCGTTGCGCCCCCGGAAGCCCGCCTGGTTTCTACCGGGGATGTGACTGTTGTCATGACAGATCATGAAACCCGCAAGAAGATCCATATCCCGGATCATTTTCGCCAACTGGTGGCGGAAGTTGAGAAAAGAATATGAAAGCAGCGCTTTTCTACGTTCCTAAAGAACCCCTGCGCCTTGAAAATATCCCTACACCCAAACCGGGGGCGGGAGAATTATTGATCAAGGTGGCCGCCTGCGGGCTGTGCCACACTGACCTTTCCTACATTGATCACGGCGTTCCCACCTTCAAAACACCTCCTCTCATCTTAGGACACGAAGTTTCCGGGTTGGTGGCTGGACTGGGGGAGGGTGTCACACACTGGAAGGAGGGCGACCGGGTGTTGGTTCCCGCCGTCTACGGCTGCGGCCAGTGTGTAATGTGCCGGATCGGGCGAGAAAACATCTGCGAACGAATGGTGATGTTCGGCAATAACGTGGATGGCGGCTATGCAGAATACATGCTCGCCCCCGCGAAAGACGTAATCCCGATGCCAGAAGAAATTCCTCTCATCGAGGGTGCAATCATCGCCGATGCCGTGACCACCCCCTATCACGCGGTGGTTAACCGGGGGCAAGTCAAGCCCGGAGACAGCGTCGTCGTGTTCGGCTGTGGCGGTGTGGGCAGCAATATCATACAGATTGCCGCCGCTATTGGCGCGCAGGTCGTTGCGGTGGACATTGCAGATGACAAACTGGAAATGGCAAAAAAACTTGGTGCGCAGGCCGCAGTGAACGCCAAAGGCGTCGACCGGGTGGACAAGGAAGTCCGCAAATTGACTGGGGGCGGGGCAAATGTCGGGTTCGAAGCCATTGGAAACCCCGTTACGCAGGAACAAACTTTTGCATCCGTGCGGAATGGGGGTCGCTTTGTGATGGTCGGCTACTCCCCCAAACCCATGACCCTCAATGCCGGGCGCGTAATGTACCGTGAAATGGAAATCGTCGGCTCACTCGGCTGCCGGGCAGTGGACTATCCCAGGGTGCTGGAACTTGCCCGGACAGGCAAAATCAAAATCAAGGAACTGGTGTCCGCCCAATTCCCGCTGGAAAAGATCAACAAAGCGCTGGATTATGTCCGCGGTGGTGAGGGCATCCGCTCCGTGGTGGTGCCATGATTGATTTCCACATCCACCTCAGCCGCCCAGAACATTTGCGCCCCTGGGTGCTCGCTTGGTACCGGGAGAATTTCTCTGGCGATGCCGCGCCCCAGCCGGGCGTTGAGCAAGACGTAGATGCCTACATGGATCACGCCCTGTCCCCGGAAGGCATCCGTGCTTTGTTGCAGAAAAGCGGCATCGACTGGGCCGTCGGGCTGGCCGATCCAACCCCGATTACCACGGGATGGACAACCAATGATTTCGTTGGCGAATTCTGCAGCGTGGCCAATGCCCTCCCCGATCCGGTGGACGGTCCCTGCGGACGGCTGCTCCCCTTCGCGAGTCTCAACCCCTTCCTTGAGAACGATCTCGCCGTAGAGCTGGAGCGTCTTGTGCAAACCTTTGGGTTTCGCGGCATCAAGGTTTACCCCGTTTACCAGCACCACTACCCCAACGACTCCCGGATGTACCCGCTGTATGCCAAAGCGCAGGAATTGGGGCTGCCTGTGCTGGTGCATACCGGCTCGTCGGTGTTCAAAGGGGCGCGGATCAAATACGGCGATCCACTCCTATTGGATGACGTCGCCATTGACTTCCCAGATATGACAATCTTGATGGCCCATTCGGGGCGGCCTTTCTGGTACGAGCAGGCTTTTTGGATGGCGCGCCGTCACGAAAACGTGTACATGGAAGTTTCAGGGCTTCCTGCGAAAAAATTGCTGGATTATTTTCCCCGGCTGGAGATGCTCACCGACAAAATCGTCTACGGTTCAGACTGGCCGGGAAACCCGGATTTACGGCGCAATATGGATGCCATCTTGACGCTTCCGATTTCAGAAAAAGCAAAGAGAGCTATTTTGCATGACAATGCCGCACGGATTTTAGGTATTGTGCCGTAACTGTGGCACATTAGGTTCAGGTGTCAGCATGGACACCGGGCAAAGGAGGTAAATCTATGGAGGGATGAAAAAGTCAATGTTAGAAACAGATACATACTCTTGAACGAGTTTAGTTCTTCCGTTTTTTTGAAACGTCCCTTTTGGACATGCTGATCTATTGCGGTTTATTGCCGGAGTAGACAAATTTGAGGAGAGGACGCCATGCGCACTCAATTTTACAGATTACTACTTATATTTGCTCTCTTGAGCCTCCTGCTCGGAGCCTGCTCGACACCAGCAACAGAAGCCCCGGAAGCCACACAGGCACTCGAAGCCACAAAAGCACCAGAACCTGCACAAGCTACCGGTGAGGAACCAGGCGAACCATATAAGATCGGAGCCTTTTTCTCCGTGACCGGGCCAGGTTCGTCTCTGGGAATCCCCGAACGCGACACCGCCCTGATGGTCGTGGAACAGGTCAACGCTGCCGGAGGCATCGAAGGCCCGGATGGAAAAATGCACGCTTTAGAGATGATTCTGGAAGACGATCAATCCGATGCAACCGAAGGGGTCTTGATCGTCAAGCGGTTAATCGAGGAAGAGAGCGTGCCCGTCATCGTCGGCGGGACGACCAGCGGCGTCAGCCTGGCAGTGATTGACACCGTCACCGAGGCACAGGTTCCCTTCATTTCTAATGCTTCTTCCGGCGCGATTATCCTGCCAGTCGAAGAAAGATATTGGGTCTTCAAGACCCCGCAACAAAATCTCCCCGTTGCCCAGGTCCAGGGCGATTGGATGGTTGCCAGAGGAATCACCAAGATCGCTTCCTTCGGAGTCAATAACGGTTTCGGCGTGGACTCGATGGGCGCGCTGCAGACGGTAGCGGCTGACCTGGGTATCGAGATCGTTTGGGAAGGCACCTTCGAGCCGGGTGACACAGACTTCACCGCCCAACTCACTCAAATTGCGGCATCGGGTGCGGAAGCCCTGATCGTCCATGCCACCCCCGGGGAGGGCGCGCCCCTCACGGTCCAGTTCCGTGACCTGGGGTTGAATATCCCCATCGTCCACAACCACGGGATCGGGAATCAGGCTTTTATCGATCTTGCAGGGGAAACCGCAGAAGGCGTGTTGTTCCCCATCGGAAAACTGTTGGTGTACGAAGATCTCCCGGCCACCGATCCGCAGAAAGGCGTTCTGACCCAGTACATTTCAGATTACACCGAGTTCACCGGGGGAGCGACCCCCAGCACCTTTGGAGGCCATGCCTGGGACTCCATGCAAATGGCAATCATGGCGATGCAAGCCGTTGGTCCTGACCCGGCTGCCATACGCGATTACCTCGAAGGTATCACCAACTTCGCGGGTATCTCTGGGGTGTTCAATATCACCCCGCAGGATCACAACGGCATTGGTAAAGAAACGCTGGTAATGGTCGAGATCAAAAACGGAACCTGGGAATACGTACCCCCCGCTCTTTACAAAGATGCACCCACCGTTGGACTTCGCGAAACCGGCGAACCGTACAAGATCGGTGTCTTTTTCTCCGTAACCGGTCCTGGCTCATCGCTGGGAATTCCTGAGCGGGATACTGCTTTGATGCTGATCGACCAGGTCAACGCCCGGGGCGGGT
>DATDOR010000759.1:0-6268 GCA_035293165.1 Anaerolineales bacterium
GGGAAGGACAAAATGCGTGCCGCGTTTGTTCACACCGATATAAATTTCATCCACTTCAACCTGTCCAATGTCTGTCACGGTAGTTCGTAAGTGATTTTGTATGGAATAGCAGGTCAAGCCGGTGAAAATATCAATGAGGCGGTTATAGCGCGCTCTCGTTAACAGGGCTTGCTCGTCTGTGCCAGGAGCGTATTGCCGGACAATTTCAGGTGTGGCATCGGGGATTTTTATCGGGAGATAATTTTGGGAAGGTTCAATCTTGTCAGGGGAGGCAAGACGAAACTGGTAGCCGCCAATACCTGTGCCAACGATGATCCATTCCGCTCCCTGGGGGGCTGTATTTTGAATGCTATTGGGAAGTTCGCGGCGAAATCGAAAGGAGTAGGGAATGTCACCCAAGTTTTTGATGCGGGAATAGCCCAAAGCATCGGATGCTTTCACCAGTTCTTCACGCTCGAAAGATACCCTGACTTGGTTTTCCTGATAGTTTTTGAAAAATATCCACTCAATGATTTTCTCGTATTTGCCCATCTTTCATCCTGAACGTAGGAACAGCGTTGCTGCAGTGATTTTTATTTTCATGGCCTTAAATCAAGAAACGCCGTTCCTGGGTTATCCGCGCCAGCGCAAAACGACGACTTCTTCCCGCAATTCGTCTTGGGTGGCCGTGGCAAATCGGGTTCGGAAGAGATCGATTCGTTCTACTTCATACCCGATTTTTTCTGCGATGCTGGCGAGAAGTTGGCCGGTTCGAATCATGACTCGCAGGTAGGACGCCTGATCGCCCACAACATAAGCCAGTCGTGCGCCGGGTTTCAAAATCGAGGTGAGTTCGGTCAAGTGTCTTGCCATCCCGCCAAAATAAAGTTTTGTCACACGCCCATAGAGTTTTTCAAAGCCCGAAGTTTTGCCTAATTCAATCCGGCGAGTTTCTATTTTTTGTGCCAACGCTTGAATTTCTTTGTGATCATTGATCCACAAGTCATCATTGTCAGATTTGTACACGCCTCGGGTATTGGATCGAAGAAATGTCTTTTTGAATGTTCGCAGTTGGGTCATATCCTCAATAAAGCCAAGCAAAACGGACTCCAAACGGGTTGTACGGGTGTAATCTTTTTCGTTGGGATAGGGTGGAGAAGAAATCACGGCATCTACAGAATGGGGTTGTAACACCGTGGTTAAATTCCGGGCGTCTGCCATATACACTTGTGCTTGCCGATAATCTTCCCCATAAACCGTTTCGAGATCGTTGGCCATACGGTTAATTTCATTTTTCCAGGCTGCGACGACATGCACGTCTTTTTTTATTTTTCCCACGCCAACTTCAGGGCCAAAGCGTAAGTTTCCAATCGAAGTAATCAACGCATTTCCTAAAGCCAAAATACAATATTGATGCGCAGGATTTCCCCGAAAACCATTGATTTTATCCAGCAATACGAGAGATTTGTGGAGGGGAATTGGGCTGATCGAATCTTTGATTAAGGCGCGTTCCACTTCCGGGGGCAAGGCGCGCAATTTTTCTTTTTTATCCACCTGCAAATTGCGGTCATCAATTCCTTGCTCGAATAGTTTTGATAAGGTCGTTTCAGCGATTTCATCCGCGATTTCTTTGAGGGTTTTGGGGTCGGTTTTCCAGTCTGTTTTTACACGGGTAGCAAAAAATGGAAAAGGATTGACTTCCAGGCCAATGGATTGTAAATGGTTAAGTTGGGCTTCAACGAGTGTGGTTCCAGTTCCGCAAAATGGATCAAGTACCACTGCGTCTCCTTGTAATTCAAAATCCTGAATGTAATCTCTAACCAAATGAGGTGGATAGGATAGAACGAAACGATACCAGTCGTGAAAAGCCCGATCCGCAGTCTGAATTGAATTATCACTGCTGCTGATAGCTTCCGCGAACCCATTTTTTGGGGTGGTTTTTACAGTATCGAAAAAATCAAAAGATCGCTGTCGAAAGTTTTTGTTCATCGGTTTAGTGGGTCAGCTTAATCTCCACAGAAATTATATTATAAGTTGACCAATTAAAACCTCACATTCTCCCCTCCCTTCAACACAAACCGCTCCCGCGCCTCCTCCGGCGTCCCAATCCCCAACACCAACTCATCAAAAATCCGCTTCGCCTTTTCCACGTATTCCGCGTTCGACTCGGCCAGCTTCCCGCGGCTGATGTACAGGTTGTCCTCCATCCCGACACGGACGTTGCATCCCATCAACGCGCCGACGGTGATCAGGTCGAACTGGTAACGTCCCCCACCCAACACGGCGATTTCTACGTCGTCGCCGAGCAATCGTTGCGCGGTGCGAACCATGAAGACGACGTTGTCAATGTCCGGGCCGATGCCGCCGAGGGTGTTCATGACCATTTGCACCATGATCGGGGGCTGCACCAATCCCAGGCTGGCGTAGTAGGCGAGCGTGTACAGATGCCCTACGTCGTAGGCTTCGAACTCCATGCGCGTGCCCGTTTCGTTTTGTAGGGTTTTGAGCATGGTTTCGATGTCGGCGAAACTGCTCGTAAACGGCTCTGTGCGGGTGGATTCGAGAAATTCCCGTTCCCAGTCGAACCGCCATTTGCCTTCGTACTTCGGGATCATTGGGAAACCGCCATAATTCATCGTCCCCAGGTTGCAGGAGCACAGTTCGGGCTGGAGGGTTTTCACCACGTTCAGGCGTTCTTCGATGGTTTGCCCGGTCGCCCCGCCGGTGGTCATGTTGATGATGGCATCGGTTTCCGCCTTGATACCGGACGCGTATGCCCGGAAGATGCCCGGATCGGACGTCGGGCGGCCATTTTTCGGGTCGCGGGCGTGGATGTGGATGATGGCGGCTCCGGCGGTCGCCGCGGCGACCGCGTCGGCGATGACCTGATCGGGGTCGAACAGGATGTGGGGGGACATCGTGGGGGTGAAGCTGGCCCCCGTCACGGCAGCGGTGATGATGATGTTTTTAGGCATACGGCTCCTTTTTTTCGATTAATCTCCTGTGCGGAGGAGGTCGCTTAGCTGTCGAATGACATAGGTGGGCTGGATGGGAGAGTTGGTGAGGGCGGATTCAGGCGTTGCTCCCGTCAGGGTGAGGGCGGTACCCATGCCGGCTTGTAAACCCATCTGCACATCGGTTTCGAGACGGTCACCCGTCATCAGGCAAGCTTCAGGAGGAAGTTGGAGCAGGTGCAGGACGGCTTTAGCCATGTAAGGGGAGGGTTTACCAACGATGGCTTCGACGCGGGTGTTGGTGCAGGCTTCGATTGCGGCGATGATAGCGGCTGCGTCCGGCTCGCCTCCCACCGGCCCTGTTCCGGGCGAAGTCGAGGGAATGGGACAGTAACGATCCCCGTTCGTGGCGAAAAACCGCGCCCCGGCCCGGATCGCATCAAAGGCGATTTGCAGTTTGCGGTAGACGAATGTCCGGTCGAAACTGGCAATAACGGCGTCTACACATTGGGCGTCTTCGACGAGTTCAAATCCCCCGGCGCGCAGATCGTCCATTAACGGTTGTTCGCCGACGACGAACAGGCGCGCGCCGGGCATGATACGCTGTAAAAAGCCCACCATCACAAACGAGGAGTTGATTACATCCTCGGGTGGGGTGGGCAGCCCGAGCCGGGTGAGTTTTTGGGCATATGCGTAGCGGGTGTGCGTGGGGTTGTTGGAGAGGAAGATGGTACGCTTACCCCAATCCCGCAGGGTTTGGATGGTTTCCCCGGCGGTGGAGAGCAGCGCATCACCGAGGGTAACAGTCCCGTCGAGGTCAAAGATATAGGCGTCATAGAGATGGGATGGAATGGGCTGTGCCATCGGTATTTTTTTTATCCCTCGCCAAAGCCAGGAAAGATGATGGAACGTCGTGGCCGCGCGGGTTCGGACATGGGTTCCAATTCCGGCTCGGGTTCGGGAGGTTTTGGAGAATCGAGTTTGAACTGCATCCTGTGCAGACGGGCGTATAGCCCATCGAGCGCCACGAGTTCTTCGTGTGTGCCGAGTTCTACCAGGTGGCCTGCATCCAGGACAGCAATCCGGTCTGCATTTTGTACAGTAGAGAGGCGGTGGGCGATGACGATGTTTGTGCGGTTTTGCATCAGGCGTTCGAGCGCTTCCTGCACCAGCCCTTCACTTTCACTGTCCAGGGCAGAGGTGGCTTCGTCGAGGAGCAAGATGCGCGGGTTTTTGAGCAGGGCGCGTGCGATGGCAATGCGTTGCCGCTGGCCGCCGCTGAGTTTGACGCCACGTTCTCCCACTATCGTGTCATATCCGTTGGGCAATTGCTGGATAAATTCGTGGGCATTCGCCGCTCTGGCCGCCGCGATCATTTCTTCCTCGGCTGCTTCCAGCCGCCCGTATAGGATGTTTTCCCGTACAGTGCCGCCGAAAAGCAATGTCTCCTGAGGGACGATCCCGATCTGCTGGCGTAGGCTTTGGAGTTGTACCTCTCTGATATCGAAGGAATCGACCAGAATGCTCCCCTGCGCGGGGTCATAAAACCGGGCAATCAGGTTGACGAACGTGGTTTTCCCTGCGCCGCTAGGGCCGACGAGTGCAAGCAGTTCACCTGGTTCAATGTCGAGTGAAATATCCGTCAGAATGGGGGCTTGTGGATTGTCCTGGTAGGCGAACGAAACATTTTCAAACGTAATTCGGCCTTCAACACTGGGGAGGGGACGGGCATCCTCTTTGTCTCGAATATCGGATTGGGTATCGAGGATTTCAAACAACCGGTTGGTCGCGCCCAGGGCTTCCTGCAAATTCGACCATAACCCGGAGAACTGGCCGATGGAGCTGGCAATCGTCATCGTCAGGACGAGGAACATGAACAGTTGCCCGGCGGTCAGCCGCCCCGCCAAAACTTCGTTGCCCCCAAACCAAAAAATAGAAACAACTGCCGCAAATCCCAAAAACGAGATGGAGGGGCCAAAGGTGGACGAGAGCCGGATGCGTTTCATCGCCAGCGCAACCGTTTGCTCGATGCTATGGGTAAACCGTTGGATTTCGTAGGCTTCCCGCGTGAAGGATTGCACGACGCGGATACCGCCAATGGATTCTTCCA
The DNA here is from genome assembly GCA_035293165.1 of Anaerolineales bacterium. Classification (GTDB taxonomy): domain Bacteria; phylum Chloroflexota; class Anaerolineae; order Anaerolineales; family JABWBV01; genus JABWBV01. The sequence continues at coordinate 5,044 of DATDOR010000759.1, forward strand.
ACACCGTCGTGGCGTCGGCCAGCTGATCCTGGACGGATGAGGACAACGCCCTTACCCTGCGACCAAACAGGATTCCCAAAATCATGACAACGGGGACCAGGGCAAACATGAAGAGCGTCAATCGCCAATCGGTGATAATGATCAGGATCAAGGCGCCGAAAAAACTCAGCACCTGCGACAGGGCCGTGGAAACATCCGAAGTGACCACCCCGCGAATGGTGGATACGTCATTCGTCAGCCGGCTGACCAGTTCCCCCGTCCGGCGTTCATTGAAGAAACTGAGCGAGAGGCTGTGCAGGTGCCGGAACAGTTTGAGCCGCACATCTGCCATTACCCGCTCGCCGATGGAGGAGAGAAAATATCCCCGAATGAAGTAGAAAACGCTTTGTGTGGCAAAGATCAGAATGAGGACCATCGTGATCCGGTTGAGCAGGTCACGGTTGTTGTCGCGGAAGACGGCGTCAATCAGAAATTGGAGCGTGTACGGCCCGGCAAGCCCCAGGAGACTGCCAAGAACAATGGCTATCAAGGCGACGATTAACCGCCCGCGATATGGACGGACGAATGCGAACAACCGCCGGAATTGCCGGGTATCGGAAAGGGAGAGACGAGGTTTCTTCTTGTTCAACTCTGGACTGAGTAGTTACCCTGTTTTAAATCAAAATCAATTCGGTCTGTGGCGTGCTGAGGAAAATCGTTCCATCCTCCGTGACCAGAACATCTTCCTCAATGCCGACATATCCGTATCCCGAAACCATTACCCCGGGTTCGACGGTGTACACGTGCCCGGCTTCGAGGGGGCGATTGGGCGTGTCGCCGTACCGTTCCCAGCGCGGGCCGAGGATGCCGCCTCCATCGTGGCACAACCGCCCGAGGTGGTGGCCGGTGGCGTATTTATATTCGGGATAGCCTGCGTCGGTTATCACTTTCCGGGCAATGTCATCAATCTCCACTCCCAACATCCCTGGTTTCATCGCCTTGACCGCTTCCTGAATGGCGCGGACGACCGTGTCGAACCCGCGCTGGACGGGTTCGGGCGGGACGGTTTCCCCAGGCGCGAGGACATAGGCCATGCGTTGAATGTCCGAGCAGTACTCGTTTTCTTTCACGCCAAAATCGAAGTGGATAAGCTGGCCGTGTTGAATCTCCATGTCCGTCGGCCCGGCGTGCCCGACCGGGGAGTCGGGGCCAGCGTTCACGGCGGGGCAAGATTCGGTTTCCCAGG